>USJY01000124.1 GCA_900555065.1 uncultured Eubacteriales bacterium | reverse complement strand
TTGGCATAGGCTACGCCGCAGCGGCCCAGAGTGTCCAACTCACTGTACGTCTCAAAGGACACAGAGGTCATGTCCTCCTCCGGAAAATCCGGCTGGTTGCCATCGACGGCCACGTAGGGCTCCCCGGACCAGGCGGGAATATCCTCCAGAGAAAAGGAGGTGACGGTGCCCTCCGCCGGGGGCATCATGCAGCCGGAGAGGAGCAGGCACAAGGACAGCAGCGCCGCCGTCAGGGAAAGATCGGACCAGGGGTTGTCGATGGCCTCCAAAAAGGCGAGGGTGAACAGCACCTCATAGTTCTCAAAATAACTCGCCGCCGTCTCTGACCAGCAGGGAATGCCCGCTTGCTGCAGCTCCTGGATGTAAACGCGGGCCCGGTCCTTTGCGCTGCGCATGAGAACGGCGATATCGGAATACCGCATGGGGCGCTGCCCGCCTGCCGCCCGGTCGCTGACCGTACGGCCTTCCGCCATCATTTCCCGGATACGCCGCGCACACAGGCGAGCCTGCGCGCGTGCTTTGCGCTCGTCGCTGTCCGGCGCGGACTCGTCCTGACCGGCGTCCGCGCCGGCCGCATCGACCCCGTCCGTTTTCCCATAGAGCTCGATCAGGTGTAATTCGGGTTCATAGTCGCCTTCCGGATACGCGGCGCCGGGATAGAGGCGCTGGTCCGCGTCGTAGTCCAGGCCGCAGGCGTCCGCGCGCATCAGGCGTTCAAAGAAACGGTTGGCAAAGGTAAGGACGCCTTCGGCAGAGCGGAAATTCTGCGACAGGTGGACTGCCGCGGGAAAACCCTTGCCCACAGGACGCGCGCTTGCCAGCTTCTGCAGGAACAGCTCCGGCATGGCACGGCGAAAGCGGTAGATGGACTGCTTGACGTCGCCTACGCAAAACAGGTTTTCCCCTGCGCGGGACACGGCCTCGAACAGGAGATTCTGGGACAGGTTTGTATCCTGAAATTCGTCGATATAGATTTCATCCAGCTGCGCCGCGAGCTCTTCCGCAAGCGCAGTGCGCCGCAGCGCGCCCGTCGTCCAGTCGTAATCGGCTACGAGCAGGCGCAGCGCGCAGTGCGTTATATCGGAAAACGTCAGGGTATTTTTAGCGCGTTTAAGCTCCCAGTCCCGCGCATAGAAGGCCTCCAGCACGCGGCTGAGACCGCGCAGAACCGGATAGAATTTCTTCAAGTCCTGCCCGTAGTCCGCCTGCGAGCCCCAATAGATTCCGGGATGGAGTTTACGGACATCCTTTCTGCACTGTTCGCGCAGCTCCTGTATCCACGCTTTGCGGCGCAGCGTTTCGCTTGACTCCGCCTTCACGCGCCGGCCCTGCAGCGAGCCGAACACGCCGCGCTGCAGGGCCGCGGCAAAGCCTGCCCAGTCTTCCGCGTCGATACGCTCGACAAGCGAGGCCAGGGCAGCCCGTTCCGCGGCGAACACGTCGCCCCAGGCGGTTTGTAGTGAATCATCCTCGCCCAATGCGGTTTCTATGCGGTCGTAACAGGCGACGGCGCGGGCCAGGACATGACGCGCATGCCGCGCCGCCTCGGCAAACCAGGGCGAGGCGTACAGGCCGCCGGTACACGAGGGGTCCCACTGTTCCATAAATCTGGAAAACTGTTCGAGCGGATAGGGCAGGCTGTCCAGCCAATCCAGGATGGACAGCACTGTCTGAAAATATCCCTCGTCGTTCTTCTGCGTGGAAAACTGGGCCACGCCCTCGAGAAAGTCCGCGTCTTCCCCGGCGTAGAACTGTTCAAACACCTCGGTCAGCGCGGCGCGGCGCAGCAGCTCCTCCTCCGCGCCGTCCGCGATCCGGAAATCGGGCGCGAGGCCAAGCGCATGGAAATTGCTGCGCACAAGATCGGCGCAGAAGGAATCGATGGTACAGATTTTCGCGCGGCCGGTCAGGATACTCTGCGCCTGCAGATGACGGGAGCCGGGGTTTGCGGCGAGCTCCTTTTGCAGGCCGTCGCGGATACGGGTGCGCATCTCCCCTGCTGCCGACACGGTAAAGGTGACGACGAGCAGGCGGCGCACGTCGCCGCCGCGCCGTATTTTTTCAATAATACGGCGGGTGAGCACCGCCGTCTTCCCTGAACCGGCGGCGGCGGATACGTACAGAGAACCGCCTTCGGTATGGATGGCGGCCTGCTGCGCGGGCGTCCAGTCCGGCCCGGACGCCGTATTGGATGCGGGCGCGGACTGCGTTTGCGGCGCGGCGGGACGGTTCATTACGACCCGGAACACGGGCAGGGGGGTTCCCTCTCTATTCATCGTCCGCCTCCTCTACCGCAGTTTTCAGATCACTGTCTTTATATGATTCAAACACGCGGAACACGCCGCGCGTGGGTTCGTAGCCGCATACTGCGGCGTATTCGCAGAACTGGCAGGAGTTATAGCCGCCCTTTTTATAGGGATTTGGGCCGACGCTGCCCCGCTGGATCTCGCGGCCGAGCTTGATCAGCAGAGATTCAACGTGGGCGCGGATGGCGGCAAAACCCTTTTCCGTGGTGACGGAGCTCGCTTTATCAAGCCCGCCGTCCTTTTTCAGCTTTACCGGTATGTAATTGCCCTGTAAATCCTTTTCCATCTGCTCCAGAATTTCAACGTTGCGCAGCAGAAGGCCGTTTTGCCGGTGACGCTTTTTCAGCTGCTTTTCCAGCGCTTCTTCCGGTTCTCCGCGGGTGATTAGCAGCACGCTGTCGTCCGCCGGATAGTACAGAATGCCGGCGGGACGGGGATTTTGCCCATAGCGAGCCGCGCCGTGTTCGCAGATGGAGAACAAATAGATGAGCATCTGCATATTCAGACCGTTATACACGTCGTCGAGCTGGAACTGTTTTTCGCCCGTCTTATAGTCGACAACGCGGACATAGGGGCCATCCGGCGCGGTGAATACGTCCACTCTGTCGGCCACGCCCCGGACGCGGACGCTTCCGCCCTCGTACTCGACGCGCATGGACGGGACCGCGCCGTCCGCACCGATCTCCAGCTCAAAGTCGGTGGCGACAAAACCGCTTTGCCTGAGCTCTGTAAAAAGCGCGTCCACCAGACTCTCCAGGATCCCCTGCAGGCGGAAAAACAGGTACCGGAAACGGGCGGGCTTATCGTGCGAACCGCCCAGATACCCGTCGAGATACCGCTTTGTCACAAGCTCGACGCGCGCGTGGAGCGCGGCTTCGTCCAACGCCCACAGGTCCGCTTCCATAACCTCGCGCAGGATATGTTCAAGCGCGTGGTGGATAAACGTGCCGGTCTGCGGCGCGTCCAGCTTGGCGCCGCGTTCGCGGCGAACGCCCAGGATATAGCGGCAGAAGTGTGCAAAGCGGCAGCGGTAGAACGTCTCGATGCGGGTGGGACTCGCCTCGAACGCGCCCTCGGCGAGCTGGCGTTCGACCCAGGGGGCGCGGGCGACTTCATCCCGGCCGAAGGAACGCATTGACTCCGCGCGCGCAAGCGGGCCGGCATAGCCGGGGTCCGCCTCGAAAAAGCCGCGCAGAGAGCCGTAATGCGCCGGGTCGCCCAAAAGGGCGGCGAAAGCGGAGGCCCTGTCCTGAATTGCGGCCGCGCCGAGCGTTTCGTCGCGCGTCACGGACAACGCGGGAAACATCTGCCGAAGCATTTCGAAAAAGTAGGACGGCGCCTGTTCGCGCCGGTCGGAACCGAGCTGGTGGGCCAGCACATACAGGCGCTGCGCGGGCATGGTAAACGCATAGTAAGCATACAGGCGTTCCCGGAAAATGCGGTCGTCCGCCGCAGGTTCCAGCTCGAGCCCGGCGTCGAACAGGCGGCGGCGGTCGACGTCACGCAGCAGACCGCGTTCGGGCAGGTTCTGCGGGAACTCGCCTTCGTTCACGCCCAGCACGAACACGACGCGGGTATTGATGGCGCGAATACGGTCGACGCTGCCGACGAGCACTTCGTCGAGCGATGTGGGGATCCTGCCGATGTCAAAGGTGGAAAGGGCGCAGAAGAGTAGTTCGGCAAAGGCGGCGTCGTCCACTTCTTCTTCCCCGCCGGCTGCGGCGAGCTGGTCGAGAACCTGCACAAATACGTCCCAGGTCTGGGCCGCTTCCTGCGAAAGATCAGGCTCGCCCTGTTCGAGCAGGGTCTGCGCTTCGCGCTGCAGTTTCTGCGGGATACGACTTTCCAGTAAAAACGCGTACAATGCGGCGCAACGCGCGGCGGGCGCGCCGCGCAGGGACTCCCGCAGGCGTATAAGCGGCCCGAACACCGCGTCGCGCGCGCGGTTGATTTCCGCAAGGCGCGCCTGCACGCCGTCCCCCTGCAGGTCGGAAAACCCGTCCGGATGATATGTAAACCCGCCCCTAAGCCAGGCGGCAGGGGCGATATTCCAGATTTCATGGTAGCGCTGCAGCAGGCCGATTTGCCGCGCGTCGAGGTCGCACAGCCCGGTCTTGATATGGGTAAACACGTCGTCGCCTGTAAAATCGCCGCCGACGATGTCGAGCGCAGAGCGCACGAACAGGGCGAGCGGCTTTGTTGGAAGTTCCGTTCTTTTGTCTGTAAACACGGGCACGCCATGCTGTTTGAACACGCTGTCGAGCACGCCTCGGTACTGGTCCTGATCGCGGCAGAGAACGGCGATCTCCCCGTAGCGCAGACCCTCTTCCCGTACGAGACGGCGGATCTGTGAAGCGGCGTATTCCGCCTCGTGGAACGGGTCTGACGCAAGGTGAAGCGCGACGCCGTCCGGCGGGCCGGGAAACGGCGCGGACTCCGTAAACAGCGCGGCGCTCAAATAGCGCAGGCTTTCGCCGACGTGCGCCACGTCACGCCCAAAGTGCCTGACGGTATACGCGGTCCCGTTCTGCTGCGCCGTATGGATCAGGGTCTTGGCCGTGGCCTTTACATCCGAAAATACGCCGTAGCCGCCGTCATAGTCCTCCGTCCCGTCGCAAAACAGGCTGACGCGCACGTCGCACCTTGGCAGTAGGCGCGCAAGAAGGGCATGTTCCTGCACGGAAAAGGTCCAAAACCCGTCCACAAACAGGCTGCAGCCCTCGAGCAGGCCCGCGTCTTCATCGAGCGCCTGCGCCGCAAGATCGGCCGCGGTGCGGAATTCGGCGCCGCTGGTTTCCAGCAGCGTCGTATAGGTACCCAGAATGAGGGCCAGCTCCGTCAGTTTGCCCGCGCCGTCCGCCTGCAAAGCCGCTTCCATAAACGCGTCGTGCGTGATATTACAGCGGGCCAGCTCCTCCTCCATATCCAAAAGTTCTGCG
>USJY01000123.1 GCA_900555065.1 uncultured Eubacteriales bacterium | reverse complement strand
TGATTGTGCTCTGCATCAATTTGTTCGGGCTGTGCCTGGACTCCCGCTATCCCAAAGTAGACTGGCAGGAGGAGGCAAAGGCCGTCAAGCAGAATTTCAACGTAATGCTGGAACTGCTCGCTTCCCTCGTCCTGATTGCGGCCGCCGTCCTGTTGTATGTATGGGTCCGGAATTTTTACCTTTATTTCGGCCTTCTGAGCGCCGTTCTGATCGTGTTGTCCGCATTGCTTACGCTTTATCTTTGCCGCACGATAAAAAAGAACCTCTTGCGCGCGTAGCATTCCTTGAAAGTTTTATAGTATATACATTTTTGCCGCTTGAATCGGGATATAATATATGCTATAATAAAGCTGTAAACAGCAGAGAGGAGATGGGCACATGAGAAGAAAAATGTTATGGCTTGTAGGTATCGTTTCCGCAATCGGCGCGTTTGTCGGCGTAAGCTTGGCCGTGTACAAGTATTTCGAAAAGAACGGATCGTGCTCTTTTCTGAAATCGTTTGGGAAGAAGGACGAGTGCCAGGTCTGCGACGGCGTGGACGATGGCCGGTATATGGAAGAAATTCCGCTTGAAGACTGAGTACAAAAAAAACAGCGTAAGCGCGTGTATACACGCGCTTATTTTTTTGTTACTGAATTGTAATTTCCAGTTGTAATCAGAAAATGGATGTGGTATAATGGCAAAAAGCGATAAAGGGTATCGCTTTGTTTTACTAAGCGGCCAAATGGGTTTGTTTTATGCCATTTTCCGCTTGCGGTAACCGGGCAAAAGGAGTGTAATTTTGTCCCATTCCGTAATAAACAATAGAGGGTGAATGGATGGTATCATTTAAAGGCGGAATCCATCCGCCGACCAGTAAAGAGATGACAAAAGCGCGGCCCATTGAGCACATTGAAGAGCCGCAATATGTCGTGATACCCATGCTGCAGCATATCGGTGCGCCCTGTGAGCCGCTGGTCAAGCGCGGCGACTACGTCTATATGGGCCAGGTCGTCGGCGACACCGACAGCTATGTTTCAGCGCCGGTACACGCATCCGTATCCGGAAAGGTGATCGACGTGGCGCCGCGCTGGCATCCCGGCGGGGACCGCGTGATGTCGGTTGTGATTGAAAACGACTATCTGGACGCCGCGATTCCGGACAAAGCGCAGCACATTAAGAACCCTGACAAAATGACGCCGGAGGAGATTCTTGCCTTTACGCGCGAAGCGGGCCTTGTCGGTATGGGCGGCGCTGGGTTCCCAACGCATGTCAAGCTGAAAACGGCCATGGATAAACGGGTGGATAAATTGCTTATCAACGGCGCGGAGTGCGAGCCGGTCATCGCGGCGGATGAGCGCGCGATGATCGAATACCCCAAATTCATTGTCGGCGGAATCCGTATGCTGATGAAGGCGCTGGGGCTTTCCACCGCGTACATAGGCATTGAGAACAACAAAGGCCATGCGATCTCTACCATGCGCATTATCGGCGAGCCTTACGGAATCCACACCGTTGTGCTGAAGACCAAATATCCGCAGGGTTCGGAAAAGCAGCTGATCAACGCGATAACCCGGCGCGAGGTCAAGGCCGGCAGCCTGCCAATGGACGTTGGCTGCGCCGTGTTCAATGTGGACACCGCCGCGTCTCTTTACCGTTCCGCAGTGACCGGCCTGCCGCTGATCAAGCGTATCGTGACCGTATCCGGTCCTGCGGTCAAGGTGAGCAAAAACGCGCTTACCCGGATCGGGACGCCGATGCAGTACATGTTTGAAACGGCGGGCGGGTTTGTCACTCCGCCTGAGAAGATTATCATGGGCGGTCCGATGATGGGCGTAGCCCAGCATACGCTCGAGGCACCAGTCATCAAGCAGACGAGCGGCCTGCTCGCCTATGGCAAGAACTATGCGACCTATGTCGAGGACGCGGAGTGTATTCGCTGCGGGCGCTGCCTACGCGGATGTCCCATGCGCCTGATGCCGAACTACATCGGCATGTATACGAAGAAGGAGATGTACGACGAGGCGGAAAAGCTGAACGTGCTCGACTGCATGGAATGCGGCTCCTGCTCCTTCTCCTGTCCCGCGCGAATCCCCCTGGTGCAGCTGATGCGCATGGCGAAGTTCAAAGTTCAAACAAGCAAGAAAAGGGAGGAGAAGTAACAATGGAAGAAAAACTGCTGGTTACCTCATCTCCGCATATACGTTCTAACGATACCACGCGTTCGATCATGCTTTCGGTGCTGATCGCGCTTGCGCCGGCGTCTATCTATTCGGTCGTCATCTTCGGCTTTCGCGCCATGATTATTATTATCATCGGCACGCTGTCGAGCGTCGGCGCCGAAGCGCTGTACAATGTGATGATCAAGCATAAGCAGACGGTCTCCGACCTTTCGGCCGCAGTATCCGGGCTTCTGCTTTCGCTCACCCTGCCGCCGACGGTGCCGCTGTGGCTGCCGGTCATCGGCGCCCTGTTTGCCATGATCATCGTCAAGGGACTGTTCGGCGGGCTTGGCCAGAACTTTATGAACCCGGCCCTCGCCGCACGTTGTTTCCTGTTTATCTCCTGGCCGCAGCACATGGCGGTCTGGCTCAAGCCCTTTGAATACAGTACCGTGCCGCTCTTTTCCAATGTCGATACCCAGGCGATCATTACCAGCGTAACGCCGCTGAAAGCGCTGAAGGATATGACGTTTAACTACAGCGGCCTTGCCGATCTGTTCTGGGGCAATATCGGCGGCTGTATCGGCGAGACGTCGGCGATTCTGCTGCTGCTTGGCGGGCTGTACCTGCTCATACGCAAAGTCATTAACTGGCGTATTCCCGTGTTCTATATCGGCGTGATGGCCGTTCTGTGTTATCTGTTCCCGACTTCGGGCCTGCCCGTGCAATATATGCTCGCGCAGCTGCTCTCCGGCGGTCTGCTGCTCGGCGCAATTTTTATGGCGACAGACTATGCGACTGCGCCTGTGACGCGTATGGGACAGATTATATACGCAATCGGCTGCGCGCTGCTCACCTTTGTCATGCGCAGGTTTTCCGGGTATCCCGAAGGCGTTTCCTTCGCCATCCTTATCATGAACGCCTTCACCTGGCTGATCGATAAGAAAACGAAGCCCAGAAGATTCGGGAAAGGGGGTGCCTTCTATGTCAAACGAGCAAAAGAAGAACGCGTCGCAGAACCGTCGGCCGCGCCAGTCGTCGACGCAGAAGAATAAAGACGGGTCTGACAAAAAGCGCAGCTATAAGCAGCAGGTGGAATGGAAACTGCATCCCGTAGCGGAGGATAAGGACCTAGCGTCCAACATTCTCAAGAACACGAATATGGATATTGATCTGGACGAAATCAACCTTCTGCTGCGCAGTGTTGATAAGCAGCAGCCAACCGCACCGGAGCAGGACAGCGTGCCGGAGCCTGTATCCGAATCTGCCGCTGCGCAGGAGGCAGCGCCGGATGAGGAAAATGTTTCTGTAAGTCCGGAACAGCCTTCCGCACCAACGGAACCGGTGGAGCAGCAGGCGGCGCCGGAGTCTGTTATGCCGGCAAAACCGCAGGCCGGGTTCCCGTCTGTACCCGTTGCCGCGGAAGCGGACCGCACGCGTTTGAAGGTTGTCCACGCCCCGAAACAGAAGGCGTCGAAGTCCTCCTATAAAGCCGCGTCCGCACTGAAGCGCGATAAGGACGGCTGGCGGTCCAATATATTTATACTCGCGCTGATTCTGATGCTCATTTGCAGTATTGTCGCCGGCGCGCTGGCGCTGATTAACGCCAACACCAAGGACCTGATCCAGAAATACGAAGAGGAGACCCGTGTCGCGGCGCTGCAGGCGCTTTTCCCGACGGCCGACGATTTTGAGGACGTTACGGAAATGGTCGCGGGCCAGGCGGATACGGAGAATATACTCGCCATATATAAGGCATATGCAGGGGATCAGCTGCTCGGTTACTGTGTGGACCTGGAGACAAACGGCTTTAGCAGCAGTACGCCGATTGAACTGATGGTCGGTTCCAGCCCCATGAATAAGGTCACGGCGATTTCCGTGGTGAACCATGGCGAAACTCCTGGTATCGGCGCGGCGGTTCTGGAAAAGAACCCGGAATTTATGGACCAGTTTGTGGACGGCGAACGTCCAATCTCCTTTACGCCGCAGATCACTGCGGTCAGCGGCGCAACGATCACGTCCAACGCTGTTGTAACCGGATTGAACGACGCGCTGAAAGCCGTGGATTTGGTACGGGTTGCGGAAGCGGACGCGCAGAGCGGAGGTGGAACCAATGGATGAG
Organism: uncultured Eubacteriales bacterium; assembly: GCA_900555065.1. Taxonomy (GTDB): domain Bacteria; phylum Bacillota; class Clostridia; order Oscillospirales; family UMGS1783; genus UMGS1783. The sequence continues at coordinate 1,006 of USJY01000123.1, read as the reverse complement.
AAAAAGAATAAATCGCTGGCGAAAGTCGGTCGGGTCATTCGAGACGGTTTAATTACGCAGAACCCGGTATTGATCCAGCTGCTGGGCATGTGTTCCGTGCTCGCCATTTCAACTTCTGTGCAGAACGGTCTCGGCATGGGCCTTGCGGTGACATTTGTCCTGACCGGCTCCAATATAGTCATATCCCTGATCCGCGCAGCGATTCCGAACAAGATCAGAATCGCATCCTTCGTGGTGGTTATTTCCGGTTTTGTCACCGCGATCGACTTGATCATCAAGGCATATCTTCCTTCTCTGTCAAAGTCTCTGGGCATTTTTATCCCGTTGATCGTTGTCAACTGCATCATCCTTGCCCGGGCCGAAAGCTTTGCCTCGAAGAACAATCCGCTTTTGTCCGCGCTTGACGGGATCTCCATGGGCCTTGGTTATACGGTTGTAATCGTGATCATGTCCGCCATCCGCGAAATCCTTGGTTTTGGAACGATTCTCGGCTTCGACATCACGCAGTACATACCCTTCGAGCCGGCGCTGATGCTCATCCTTCCGCCGGGCGGGTTCCTGGTACTCGGGTTGCTGATCGCCCTTGTGCAGAAAATAACGCAGAAGGGGGATGCCAAGTAATGCTGCAGACATATCTATCCGTAGCCATCTATACAATTTTTATAGAAAACTATGTCTTGGTACAATTTTTGGGAATCTGTCCGTTTATGGGCGTTTCCAAAAAGACGGAGACCGCAGTTGGGATGAGCATGGCGGTTATTTTCACCATGACGCTTTCTTCTGCGGCGACATGGGCGGCGAACAAGTTTATCCTGATCCCTTATGAGCTCGAATACCTGCAGACGATCACCTTTATTCTCATCATTGCCACGCTGGTTCAGTTTATTGAGCTGTTCCTGAAAAAATCCATGCCCGCCCTGTATAAGGCGCTGGGAATCTACCTGCCGCTGATTACAACCAACTGCGCAGTGCTTGGCTCTGCGATTCTTGGGATTCAGCGCCAGTA
>USJY01000122.1 GCA_900555065.1 uncultured Eubacteriales bacterium | reverse complement strand
TCTTTTCGATGAATAACCCCATGCAAGAGGCTGTGAAAGAATAGGAAGAGTTCTTTCGCAGCCCTTGATTTGTCAGGGGAAAGCGCAAAGGCTTCTTCTTGTGTTTTCAAAGATGGCGCTCGGATTTGTCATTGTTCGCAGCGCCTGTGGCAGGGAGTTTTGTCGCGCTTTCCCTTGCGCGGCGGCGCGTTTTATGATATATTTGTGGTAGAGGAAAAAAACGGGAACGGAGGCGAAACCATGCAGTTTCGGGAAATTGGCAAAACGGGCGTGCGCGTGGGAACCATCGGCTTGGGCTGCGAGCATTTGGACCGCAAGCCGTACGCGCAGGTGAAGGAGACCATTGACGCCGCCCTGGAGGCGGGGATTACGCATCTAGACGTCTTTATGCCGGGCCAGGAGGTGCGGGAGAACATTGCCAAGGCGCTGGGGGAGCGCCGCAAGGAGGTAACGATCCAGGGGCACATTGGTTCCACAGACCTTCGCCGCCAATACGACATCAGCCGGGATCTCAAGGTTGTGCCGCGCTTTTTTGAGGAGTATCTGCGGCTATTCGGGTATGTTGATTTCGGCATGATCTTTTTCATCGATTCCGAAGAGGACTATCGCGGCGTGTTTGAGACGGATTTTATCCGCTACGTGCTCGAGCGCAAGCAGCTGGGCGACATCCGGCACATTGGTTTTAGTTCGCACAATCCCGTGATAGCGCGCAAGGTGATCGAAACGGGCGTGCCGGAACTGATGATGTTCAGCATCAATCTGGCGTTCGACCTGTATCCGGCGGAAGTGAACGCGCTCGACGAGCTGAGCCAGGGCCTGGATAAAAACGCCTTTCACGGGTTTGACCCGACGCGCGCCGCGCTGTATGCGCTTTGTGAGAAAATGGGCGTTGGCATCACCTCCATGAAGACCCTGGGCGGCGGCAAGCTGGTTTCCGCCGAGCATACGCCTTTTGACCAGCCGCTCACACCGGCGCAGTGCATGCACTACGTCCTCACGCGCCCGGCCGTAGCCAGCGCAATGATTGGCTGCAAGTCCGCGGCGGAAGTTACGGAGGCTGTGCGGTATCTGCAGGCTGACGAACGTGAGCTCGACTATACGCATGTCATGCATACCCTGCGCAATGACTTTGTGGGAAACTGCGTCTATTGCAGCCACTGCCAGCCCTGTCCGGTTGGAATCGATATCGCCGCGGTGAATAAGTACCTGGACATTGTCCGCCTGGATCCGGCGGATGTGCCGCCATCCGTGCGCCTGCACTATGCCGGCCTGTCTTCCAGCGGCAAGGACTGCATCGGCTGCGGCAGCTGTGAAAAACGCTGTCCGTTCCATGTGCCGATTATAAAAAATATGGCTGAGGCTGCGGAAATATTTCAATAGGCGGCTTGCAGTTTAAATAACCAAATCGCCCCTGCTGCATAAGATAAAAGGGGTGATTAAAATGGAAACCGCATTATTTATCGTTTTTTCCGTGTTTTGCGCAATCGGGTTTTTGTATGTGATCATGCTTATTTCCGAATGGTTTGTATTTGGGGATAAGGAGACGGTCATACGCGCGAAGGTTGAGGTGCACGTGCAGGGCGGCGGCATGTTCTGCGCGGGGTTGGCGCGGGGGCTGATCGAATTTATGAGCCGTGTCCGCACCAGCCAGGGCAGGCCCGAAATTGTAATCGTAGACGACGGGCTGACAGACCGGAACCGGCGGGAACTGGAATTTATAACGGACGGACTGGAATTCGTGTGCCTGGAGGACGGAGGCCGGTCCAGACAAGAGGTAGAGAATGGAACAGGAGAACATCTCGCTTGAAGGCATGGTAGAGTCAATCGTATATAAGAACGACGAGACGGGTTACGCCATCTTTATTGCGGATATAGATGGCCAGCCCGTCACCATGGTGGGCACGCTGCCGTTCCTGTTTGAAGGGGAGCACATACTGGCGTCAGGTCAATGGACGGTGCACAAGACCTATGGCAAGCAATTCCGCGTGGATACGTTTGAAAAGAATTTGCCGACGACGACCGACGCAATACTCAAATATTTGTCAAGCGGCGTTATCCGCGGTATCGGTGCGGTTACGGCTGGCCGGATTGTCGATTATTACGGGGACAGGGCGCTGGAAGTCATTGCGCAGGAGCCGTCCCGGCTTACCAGGATCAAGGGGATATCCCCTGCAAAGGCGAGGGCCATTTCAGAGGCGTTTCAGAACCAGTTCGGTATGCGGAGCCTGCTCGTCTTTTTACAGCAGTACGGCATTGCCCCCTATTTTGCCGTCAAGGTATGGAAACGCTGGGGCAGGCAGAGCGTGGACAGGCTGCGGCAGAACCCATATCTGCTCGCCGAGCAGATCGAGGGAATCGGCTTTGAGAAGGCCGACGCGATCGCCATGCATATGGGCTATGATGAGTTCAGTCCGTTCCGGCTGAGCGCGGCGGTGAAATATGTGCTGCATCAGAACGCGTTTAACGGGCATACGTTTCTTCCGCGGGAGCAGCTGGTGGAGACGACAGCGCGTCTGCTCCGGTGTCAGGCTGAGGACATTGACAGGGCGTTGACGGACCTCATTGAAGAAGAACAGCTCGTTTCGCTCCCGGTCGGGAACAAGAACGCGGTGTACCTTGCCGAGTACTTTCACGCAGAGTCCCGCTGCGCGCGCCGGCTGCAGACCATGGTGCGCGCCGCCGAGACAAAACCGCTTAAGCAGAGCGTGATTCGGCAGATTGAACAGGAAATCGGCATCACGTTTGAACAGCGGCAGGCCGATGCGATCCGCTACGCCGCCGCAGGTACGATGGTGCTGACCGGCGGACCGGGTACGGGCAAGACGACGGCGGTCGGCGGGATTATTGCGCTGTATGAAAAAATGGGTCTGAACTTCGCCCTTGTCGCGCCCACGGGCCGGGCTGCAAAGCGGATTACGGAACTGACAGGCTATGAAGCCAAAACGATACACCGGCTTTTGGAGATGCAGTATTCGGATCAGGGGCTGCTTATATTTAGCAGAAATGAGGACAACCTGCTGGATTTTGACGCTGTGATCTGCGATGAGTCGTCCATGGTCGACCTGCTGCTGTTCGACGCGCTGCTGCGCGCCCTGCCGCCCTCCTGCCGGCTGATTCTGGTGGGGGATGCGGACCAGCTCCCATCCGTCGGCGCAGGCAATGTATTCGCGGACGTAATCGCAAGCGGCGCGGTGCCGACGGTGAAGCTGGAAGTAATTTTCCGGCAGGCGGCCGATTCCCTGATTATTACGAACGCGCACAGAATTATACAGGGCGAATCGCTTCTGCTGCAGGGCGAGAAAAAAGACGTGTTTTTCATGCCGTGCCGCAATGCGGGCGAGTGCGCGGACACGGTGGTGGATCTGTGCTGTACCCGCCTGCCGCAGCGCTACGGCTGGGATATGGACGCGGATATACAGGTGATCACGCCGTCCAAGCTTGGCATGTGCGGGACGGTCAATCTCAACCGCCGCCTCAAGCAGGTGATGGACGAGGCGGCGGCCGGACTGCCGGAAAAGGCGTATTTTGAAAACAGTTTTCGCGTGGGCGACAAGGTAATGCAGATTAAAAACAACTACGACATCCCCTATCAAACTGCCGCAGGCGAGGCGGGTCAGGGCGTTTTCAACGGCGATATAGGCAAAGTCCGGGCAATATCTTTTGAAAACGAGGAGCTGGAAATTGTATATGACGACCGGGTGGCGAAACACCCGTTTGAGAGCCTGGACGAGCTGGACCACGCCTATGCGGTAACCGTGCACAAATGCCAGGGCAATGAATTCCGCTGTGTGGTTCTGGTCATTATGGATACGCCGTCGGCCCTATTGTACCGGAACTTGCTTTATACCGCCGTGACCCGCGCCAGAGAGATGCTGATTCTGGTGGGCGACAGCGCGAAGATTGTACGGATGATTGGAAACAAAACAAAGGTTAAGCGTTTTTCCGGGCTGCGGCATATGCTGCGCGGGCTTGTTCCGACTGCCGGGGAACGTGAAATAGAGGGGTGAGCGCGCATGATCCGGCGGCTGTTCGACCGTATCGCGGAGTTTTTCTTTCCGCGCAGGTGCCTGCTTTGCGGCAGGATCGCGTCCGATGCGGAAGCGGTATGCTCCGACTGCGTGAAGGCGGTCGCGCGGAATCACGCCTATATGCTTCCGCCCGATCCGCGGCGAAAGGACCTGTATTGCTGTACGGCGGCGCTCGTGTACATGGGACCGGTCCGTTCCGGCATCCTGGGCCTGAAATTCCGGGAGAGAAAGGGCGCGGCGGCGGTATTTGCAAAATATATGGCGGAAGTGCGGTATGTCAACAGTGTGGAGAACTGTGATTTTGTCACGGCCGTACCGCTTTCCAAACGGAAGCTCGCCAGCCGCGGCTTTAATCAGTCGGAACTGATCGGAAGAGCCTATGCGAGTTACACAGGCAAAACATATATGGCCGGCGTGCTGACCAAGACGAAAGAAAATCAGACGCAGTCGGCTCTGCGCGACGCAAAGCGGAGAGTGGAAAACGTGAAAGACTGCTATGAGGTGCGCGATCCGTCGCTTGTGCGCGGAAAGCGGATATTGCTGGTCGACGACGTGTACACCACCGGCGCGACAATCCGCGAATGCGCGCGCGTACTTCGCAGGGCCGGCGCGGAAACGGTGTGCGGCCTGACAGCTGCGACTGCGCACGGTCAGAATACAAAAATTTACAAAAAGTAAAAAGCAAACGCCGGTCAATACTAAGAGCAGGAGCGAAATTTTGGTCGCTGCAATTCATGTGACGAGGGGTGTTTGCTGTTGTTTGGCTTGGATTTGGGCATTGATCTTGGAACAGCTACCATTTTGATATATGTGAAGGGCAAGGGCATCGTGCTCAACGAACCCACAGTAGTGGCCGTGGACAGGGATACCGGCAGGGTGCTCAAGGTTGGCCGGGAAGCGCTGGAGATGCTCGGGCGCACGCCGGTCGGCGTTGATGTGATCCGGCCGCTGAAAGACGGCGTGATTTCAGATTATCAGACCACGGAAAAAATGCTCAAGTACTTTATCAAGCAGGTCAGCGGATTTCAGCTTGTGCGGCCGCGCGCCGTCGTGTGCGTGCCAAGCTGTGTCACCGAAGTGGAGAACCGGGCGGTTAAGGACGCCTGCGAACGGGCGGGCGTAAAGCACGTCGAGATCATTGAGGAGCCGGTTGCCGCCGCGATCGGCGCCGGGATCGACATTTCTCAGCCAAGCGGGCGCATGGTGATCGATATAGGCGGCGGAACGGCTGATATCGCCGTTATTTCATTTTCAGGCGTGGTTGTGTCCACATCGGTAAAAATGGGCGGAGACAAGTTTGATGAGGCGATTGTTCGCTATGTAAGAAAAAAACACAAGGTGCTGATTGG
>USJY01000121.1 GCA_900555065.1 uncultured Eubacteriales bacterium | reverse complement strand
ATGCCCAGCACCCGGATGGTCCCGCTGTCCCGGCGGATCAGGTTCAGAATACATTTGATCGTGGTGGATTTACCGGCGCCGTTCTCGCCGATCAGGCCCATGATGGTACCGCCGGGAACGGCCAGGGATACGTCGTCCAGGCGGAAGGAACCGTACTGTTTGCTCAGATGTTCGATCTCCAATGCGTAGTTCATCATGACTCGTCTCCATATAAAAGGTTGAGGGTCTCGGTCATTTCGCCCAGAGTGACGCCGCCGGTCTTGGCTGCGTCCACTGCCCGGGAGAGATGTTCTTCCACCCGGCGCAGGGTATCCTCCCGCACCAGCTCCAGGTTGCGGGGGGCAACAAAGCACCCTTTTCCCGGAATCGTGGTCAGAAAGCCGTCCCGTTCCAGTTCTTCATAGGCGCGCTTGGTGGTGATCACGGAAATACGCAGCTCCTTGGCCAGCAGCCGCATGGAGGGCAGGACCTCGCCCTCCCGCAGCTCGCCCCGCAGAATGAGGCCCTTCACCTGCCGGGTAATCTGGTCATAGATGGGTATGCCGCCGGAATTGCGGATGATGATGTCCATGATGCACCTTCTTGTTGCTTTACTGTATATATTCAGCATGTACAGTATATACGCAGCGGGGACGTTTGTCAATAGGATGCGACCATTTTATCCGTCAAGACAGAACGGCGGCCTGGGACAGGGAATCCTATCCCTGCTTCTTTTTGGTTTTTCGAAAAAACGGAGAAAGCGGAAGCCGCATGCGGCTTCCGCTTTCTCCCTGCTTTACAATGGATTACTTGTGGTCCACACCGTACATATACTGGATCAGGTCCAGTACCTTGTTGGAGTAGCCCATTTCGTTGTCATACCAGGACACGACCTTCACGAAGGTGTCGGTCAGGGCGATGCCGGCGCCGGCATCGAAAATGGAGGTGCGGGGATCGCCCAGGAAGTCGGAGGAGACAACGGCTTCTTCCGTATAGCCCAGGATGCCCTTGAGCTCCTGCTCGGAAGCGCGCTTCATTTCCGCGCAGATCTCGTCATAGGTCGTCTTTGTGGCAAGCTTGACAGTCAGGTCTACGACAGAAACGTCAAGCGTGGGAACACGGAAGGACATGCCGGTGAGCTTGCCCTTCAGAGACGGGATAACGAGGCCGACCGCTTTTGCCGCGCCCGTGGAGGACGGAATGATATTCCCCGCCGCAGCTCTGCCGCCGCGCCAATCCTTGGAGGAGGGGCCGTCGACCGTCTTCTGCGTTGCGGTCGTGGAATGGACCGTCGTCATCAGACCCTCGGCAATCCCGAATTTATCATGCACAACCTTGGCCAGAGGCGCCAAGCAGTTGGTTGTACAGGAGGCATTGGAGACGACGACCATATCCTTTGTATACGTCTCCAGATTGACGCCGCACACAAAAGTCGGCGTATCCTTGTCTTTGGCAGGCGCGGAGATGATGACTTTTTTGGCGCCAGCCTTGACATGCGCCATCGCTTTTTCCGTCGTCGTGAACACGCCGGTGGATTCCACAACATATTCCGCGCCGCAGGCTGCCCAGGGAATCTCCGCCGGGTCCTTGCTCGCGTATACAGAAATTGTCATGCCGTTGACGACCAGTTTGCCGTCCTTTGAGCAAATATCGCCGTTAAAGCGGCCCTGCATGGTATCGTACTTCACCATATAAACCATGTAATCCACGTCGATAAACGGGTCGTTGATACCGACGATCTCATACTTCTCCGGCTGCGCTACCGCCGCGCGGAAAACCAGGCGCCCTATTCTGCCGAAGCCGTTAATACCTATTTTGATTGCCATATTTTCATCCTCCTTCTTTATTTCAAATTATATTTTAACCTAAATATTGGAAATATGCAATATAAAACCGATTCCACCCGCAAAATTAACAATTTTGGCATGATTTTGTACGCGTTTTTAGGCTTATTTGGAAAGAGGGACGAAACTTTATTTTTGATTCCGATGAAGCAAATATTGTTATTGACTTTTAAATACGGTATAATACAATCACAATGTCATATTTTGTAGTTAGGATGAACCCATATGTTATCTACACCAAGGTTTACGCTTCAAAATATAATACAGCTGCTTCACGGTATGGACCACCCCATGATTCTGTGCGACAATTCGTTCCAAACCGTTTTCAGCAATACGGCGTTTTGCCGCCGCTATGGCGAACAATATGCAATGCTCGACGTGCTGGTCACGGCGGATAATTTAAGCCGCATCAGAAAGGCGCGGGATTCCGGGCAGATGGTCGACGTATACTGTAAAGGCCGGCCAAACGAGAGAAACAGGCTGCATGTGTACTGGCTCAAGACGGCGGACGCGGACGCTACATACATGATCGGAGAAATCCGTTCCAGACAGGAGGTAGAAGCAGAGGACACCATGCAGAATCTGGCGGTGATCTCCGCATGCGTGGAACAGATAAGCAATACGTTGCAGCAACTGCTCACAGAGCTTTCTTCCCTTTCTGCGCTGATGCCGGAACAGCCGGATTCCAAAGAACGGCATTACCTCTACAGCATGAAGAAAAACACGCTTCGCATTACGCGCAACGCGCACTTGCTGCGCGATGCGGCCATGATCATGCAGAATGTTTACCCGCTCAATATTGCAACGCACGACATAGGACAGGCGCTGAAAATGATTACGAAAGAGGCACGGCAGTACGCGGCGAAAAAAAGCGTTTCCATCGTACTCGACATGCCGGACGAACCTGTGCTGATTCCCTGCGACCTCGTGCAGATTTCCCGGGCAATTCTCAATATCCTCTCCAACATCCTCTACTTTGCGCACGAAAACGGCGAACTCAAAATAGGACTGCATAAACACGGACCGACCGTTTCGATCGGGATATCCGACAATGGGGACGGCATCCCCGACTATTATATGGAACGGATTCTCACAAACGACATTCTCTACGCGGACGACCGGCCGATCCTGGGCCTGTACGTTGCGCAAAACGTCGTCCGAAAACACGGCGGCAACATGTTTATTACGCAGGTAAAGCCGCATGGGACGCGAATCATCATCGACCTGCCCGCCGAGGAGCTTGGGGCCAGAGGATTCAGGCAGGCTGCCGCTGTCCCGCTGCAGGAGCTTCTGCGGCTTTTGGCGCAGATTGAGATGTCCATCCTTTTATAAGAACAGATATCCGACGGCCTGGATTGGCCCTGTAAGCACCTATGGCCGGAAAATGCATTAAGACGCGCTGATTTTTCGCTTGCAATATCTGCCCTGCAGCGCGTAAACAGGCGGTTGCCGCTCTGACGGATGACCTCTTTCAGGAAAGGCGCCTGTTCGCGTCCCTTCTTGATGCCTGAAACAAATACTCTTTCACGGGGCGCCTTTTTACGGCTAAGCCGGGGAGGGTTCCGGAACCAGAGAACACAAAAGCGCCTTGCGCAATGCAAGGCGCTTTTGTATGGGGGATTGTTACATATGTTCCGGTACAGTGATTCCCAGCAGGCCGAGCAGGGTATTTTGCATCCGATGCGTCGTCTGCAGCAGTGACAGCCACGATGCGCGGCGGGCAGGGTCGGGACATGTGAGGATCTTATTCTCGAAATAAAAGCGGTTGAACAGGCCCGCGACATCAAATAGCGTCTCGCAGATCACATTCGGAGCCTTTTCCTGATATGCGCGCACCAGCGCGTCGGATACGGACAAAAGAGAAAGCATCAGGCTGCGTTCCGTGTCGGACGCGGGCGGAAGAAGTTCTCCCAGTGGTTCGCCGCGCTGCGCCGCCTTTTCCAGAACGGAATTGATACGCACCGTCGTATATTGCAAATAGGGCCCGGTTTTTCCCTCCGAGGAGAGGAAGCGATCCATATCGAACACATAGTCTTTGGAACGGTGGTTGAGCATGTCTCCGATTTTAATAGCGGCCACGCCCACCGCTCGGGCGACGTTGCGCTTTTCCGCATCGTCCAGCGCATCTGAATCCTTCACCTTTTCATAGGCGCTGTCGGAGACCATTTCTATCATATCCATAAGACGCATTACGCCGCCGTCGCGCGTCTTAAAGGGTTTGCCGTCCGGACCGTTGATCGTCCCATTCTCACAGTGTTCGCAGACCGTATCCCCTAAAATGCCGCCTTTCGCCGCGCAGCGGAACACCTGTTTGAAATGAAATGCCTGGCGATTATCCACAAAATACAGGATCGCCGCAGGGTTCCAGTCCTCTTTGCGCTGCAACAGTGTGCCGAGATCCGTCACCTCGTAATTGGTGCCGCCGTCCGACTTGACAAGGATCATGGGCGGCATGGGCTCCCTGTCCTCCTCCGTCGCCACGTCGACGACCAGCGCGCCCTGAGATTCATAGAGCAGGCCTTTTTGTTTCAGAATATCCAGTACGCGCGGGATATATGGATCCGCGTCGCGCTCGCCATACCACACGTCGAAATGTACGCCCAAAATGTCATAGATCGAGCGGATGTCCGCTACCGAAACGGCGCGGATGCGTTCCCATAGCGCATAGTAGCCCGGCTGCTTGCGCTGCAGCGCCACTGTGATTCTACCAGCCTCCGCAGCGAACGCAGGGTCGGTCTTGGAACGGGCCGAGGCACGCGGGTAGATTTCGTTGAGTTCATCGACGGTGACGGGTGCGCCGTCAGGGTATTCGCCCGTAAAGTCAGGGTCAAAATAGACGAGATCGGGGTACATACGCTTGATTTCCGCGATGACAAGGCCCATGGGCAGGCCCCAATCGCCGAGATGGACGTCGCCGATCACGTCCTTGCCCAGGAATCGGGCCAGGCGGCACATGCTGTCGCCCAGGATGGCGGGACGCAAGTGGCCCACATGCAAAGGCTTGGCCACGTTCGGGCCGCCGAAATCCACCACGATCGTCTCTTTTTCAAGCGTGGGCAGAAGCAGGCGCGAATCCGCCGCCATATCGCGGATAAGCTGCGCAAGAAACGCGTCTTGCAGGGTCAGGTTAATAAATCCCGGCGCGACGGCGGAGACGGCGGCAAAGCGGCTGTCGCCCTCCAGACGACGAACCACGTCGCTTGCGATCACAAGCGGCGCTTTACGGTACTGCCGAGCGGCGGCCATGGCGCCGTTGCACTGGAACTGGCACAGGTCGGGACGATTTGACACCGTTACCTGGCCATATTCGCTGGAATAGCCGGCCGATGCAAATGCTTCGGATACCAGCTCTGTTAAAAGAAGTCTGACTGACATATGGTTCCCTCTTTCACCTGACGTTTTGTCCGATATAGTTTACCATATCAAGACCCGCTTGTCCAGAAGCCTACAAAAAAACGCGCAGGATGCGCGCTGCCGAAAGGACGCGGGCAGACTCGCCGCCTCCTTCGCTGAGGAATTTATATACCAGCGCAGAAAAAGCAGAGCCGGACTCCGTACCACAAAGGCAATATCTCCG
>USJY01000120.1 GCA_900555065.1 uncultured Eubacteriales bacterium | reverse complement strand
CACCCGCTTTTTCGGCGGGGGCGGGATTTTTATCAGGGCAAGCAACCGACCACCTCCGCATACGTAACCGTTTTGTGTTGTTACTATATGCGGGCGCATATGCAAATATGTGTGCGCGTAAAAGCGGACAGGATGCTGGAATCCAGACGGAAAGGCTCAGCCGCCCAGGCGGATCATTTCGTCGATACAGCGGCGGGCTTTGCGGAGCGTCTGTTCATCCAAAATGATCTCTTCCCCGCCGGCGCCGCGCACGCAGTCGTACACATCCACAAGCGTTGTCGCTTTCATGTCCGGACAGATCAGGTTCTTGGACAGCGGATAGAAGCGCTTGTCCGGACATGCATACTGCAACAACTCGGCGATGCTGATCTCGGTGCCGATGATGAATTCCCGGTCCGCTGACTGCCTGGCGTAGTCCATAATCGCGGATGTGGAACCCACAAAGTCGGCCAGTGCGGAAACTTCGGGGCGGCACTCGGGGTGAACGAGCAGCTTTGCACCGGGATGGAGGCGTTTGGCGGCCAGCGCCTCTTCAGCCGGTATCGCCCTGTGGACGGGACAGCCGCCGTCCAGAAGCTTTATATTCTTTTCCGGCACCTGCGCCGCCACATAGGCGCCCAGGTTGCAGTCCGGAATGAACAGGATATTTTTGTTCGGAATGGCACGCACAATTTTAACGGCGGACGACGATGTGACGCATACGTCGCAGACCGTTTTGAGCTGCGCTGTGGTGTTGATATATGCTACGACTGTATAGTCGGGATAGTCGCGCCTGACCGACTCGATCATCTCGCGGTCCATTTGTTCAGCCATGGGGCAGCCGGCGATAGGGCTGGACAGGAGCACGCGTTTTTCAGGCGAGAGGAGCTTGACTGTTTCCGCCATGAAACGCACGCCGCACATGAGCACCGTATGGTTGGAGACGGAACTCGCCTTTACGCTGAGCTGATAGGAGTCGCCGGTAAAATCCGCGACTTCTACGATTTCTTTGGCCTGGTAACTGTGCGCCAGAATACACACGTCGTTTTCCCGCTTCAGTTCCAGAATTTTTGCCTGCAGATCCTTGATCATACGTTCATCACCTTACTGTTTTTTTGCCGGGACGTGCACGCATACTCCTCCGGCGAAAGGCGCAGCTGCTTCTGCGCCAGATCCTCGATCGTGGTGGCATCCACATATTCGTTGATTACCGCCTGCAACCCCTGCCAGAACTCCACTGCCGCGCACTTCCCGTACCGCGCACAGTCGTTGGGTTGCGTCTCCAGACAGGAGACCGGGACGATGTTTCCCTCTGTCACGCGTAAAATGTCGCCCACCGTGTATTCAGAAGGCGGTCGCGTCAGCTTATAACCGCCCTTCGGGCCGCGCAGGCTCTTCAAATACCCGGCGCGGCACAGATGGCCCACGATCTGCTCCAGATATTTTATGGAAATCTGCTGCCGCTCCGATATTTCCTTGAGGAGCACATAATCCCCCGTGTTATGCAGCGACATGTCGATCATCAGCCTGAGCGCATACCTGCCCTTTGTAGATACCTTCACTCGCCTCGCCCCTTTCTTATTATTCATACCACATTATTCATAGAAAATCAATAGGAATATTCCCTTTTTATAAAAAACCGGGGTCTTTCAAAACCCCGGTTTTTCAGGCTGCTGGTTCAGGCTGCAGACGATTCAGAACCGGAGGATCCCGACTCCGACGCCCCGGACGACGATGATGAACTGCCGCTGTAGTTTGGATCGATCTCGGCATAACCGCCATCCATGACGCCGGGATCGACGCCCAGGCGTTCAAAGGCTTTCAGGATATGCGGATCGTCTTTAAGGTCCATGGTGTACAGATCCTGCTGCTGCTCATCTGTCAGCTCAATCACATCATCCGGAATCAGGCCGATATTGTTATAGCTTATGCCGGAAGGCGGCGTATAGCTGAAGTCCGTCATCTTAATATAACTGCCGTCTGGCAATTTGTACGTAGACTGGCCCGTACCCTTGCCGAAGGTGACGCTCCCGATCAGCGGAGCTTCCTTGATATCGCGCAGGGCCGCGGCAAACAGCTCGCCGCCGCTGGCCGTGTTCCCATCCACAAGGACGATCATAGGCAGATTGACCTCGGCCGCTGTCTCGGTCTGGTATACGGTCTTATTGCTGCCGGCCGCCTGGCTGCTGTCATACTTGCGCTCGGCGGTCGCGACTGTCGTTCCCTTGATAATCAGGCGGTCAAGGCAGTCCACAACGGAATCTATGGTGCCGCCGCCGTTGCCGCGCACGTCAAAGATATAGGCGGTTACGCCCCTGGCGGTCAGGTCGTCGATCGCCTGCTCGAAATACTTCGGCGTCAGGTTGTTGAATCCTGTTATTTTCACATAGCCAATGTGGCCCAGCAGCTGGTAGTCCACCGTGACTTCCTCAAACTCCCTGCGCAGGATTTCAAAGTCGATCTCTTCGCCGCCGCGGCGCACTTTAAAGCTCACGAGCGTACCCACTTCGCCGCTCATTCTGGTCACCATCTCGTCATAGGTGAGCGTATCGGGGCCTTCGCCCTCCACTTCGACAATCAGGTCGCCCACCTGTACGCCGCTTTCCTCCGCGGGGGAGCCTTTGGAGACGGCGGTGACAAACATCCCTTCGCCCTCCATCCAGACGACGGAAAGGCCTACGCCCTCATATTCGCCAGTGATCTGGCTCATATAGTCTTTGTACTCGGCTTTGGTGAAGTACTGCGCGTACTCGTCGCCCATGCCGCGAACATAGCCCCTGGCGACGTTGTCGGACAGTTCCTCGCTGTCCAGGATTCCGATATAGTGCTCCTTGACGAGTTCGTCGAGGTTCTTGAGTTTGGAAAAGGCGCTCTGGATCTCGCTGAGCGAGGACACCCGCTTATTGATTACGATTGTGGTGGTGAGTGCGGTCAGAATAATTGCGGATACCAGTAAAAATATTACGACATCCAGACGGATCTTTTTTTCCATGGCTTTATTATACTCCTTTTGGTTGAGCGCTCTCCATGCCCGGCCTGCGCCGGCATGCATGCTTAGCTCGGGCTCACATAGTCGAGCGGATTCTGCGCTTCGGTGACGCCGTCGGCGTTCTTGACGCGCACTTCAAAGTGCAGATGCGGGCCGGTGACGGCCGCGCCCGACATGCCGGTGCAACCGATCTGTTCGCCGCGCTCCACCCATTGGCCCTCGGACACGTGGATTTCGCTCAGGTGGTAATACCGCGTCGAGACGCCGCCGTTGTGGTCGATCACGATATAGCGGCCGCCGGCGTATTCATAGCCCGTGGCGACGACCGTGCCGTTGGCCGCGGCGATCAGCCTTGCGCCCATGGGCGAACCGATATCGATGGCGCTGTGGTATTTCTGCGCGCCGGTAAACGGGTCGGAGCGCCAGCCGAAGTGCGATGTGATGTACGTATAACCCGGCGTGGGCCAGCTCATAATCCCGCTGAACTCGCCGGTGGCGGAAATAAGATCGTCCATCGTTTTGGAAAACTCGTCGATCTGCGCCTGGGCGTTTTCATACTCTTCGTTCAGATTTCTCGCCTGCTGGCTCAGGTTGTCAAGCCTGGACTGCGCTTCGTCCCGCTTTTGCTGCAGCGAGGCCTGCTTGGCGTCCAGCTCGGCCTTGGCCGTCTGCTGTTCGGCGCGCTTGGCCTCGACCTGCTCTTTCTGGAGATTGACCTGTTCAATCTGATCCGCCATCTCGTCCATGAGCTTGTTGTCGTACTCCATTATCTGGCTGACAATGTCGGTGCGTGTCAAATAATCAGAAAAGCTGGCGCTGGTGAGCAGGACTTCCAGATAGCTCGTCTGCCCCGCTTCGTAGTTGGCGCGCACGCGCATATAGTAGCGGTCAAGGTACAGGTCCAGGCCGGCCTGCTTGCTCTCCAGATCGGCGACGAGGACCTCGATCTCCGCGTCGAGCTGCTCAATGATCTGGCGGTACACGTCGATCTCCTCTTCCAGCGAGGAGATCTCCTGCCAGAGCGCTTTCAGCGTCTTGAGTTCTTTCTGGCTTTCGTCCTGGACGTACTCGAGCTCCTGCTTTATTTCCTGCTGCTGCTGGTTGAGCGCTTCTATCTTTTCACGCAGAGAGTCGATCGTCTCCTCCGCGCGCGCCGTATTCCCGACGCGCAGCGGAGCCACTGCGGTAAACAGTAGAACCGCCGCCACTAACATGGCCGCAAATTTGACTGGCAGTTTCATGTGTATTCCCTCCGAAACCCGGTTGCTGACAGAATCGTTTTAAACTGACTATACGTGCAGATGCTTGCGCATGGGGATGATGCTTCCAAACACGCCCATAATGACGGAGAAAACGGCGAATCCGCCGAGGACGTAATAGACGATATCATGGAACGGAATGGGGGTGAACAGAGCGATCTGGTCGATCATGGGCACGATTACGCCGTTGTAGACGTAGTACTGGACGCCGAAGGCGATTGCGCAGGAGATCAGGCCGATCAAAAGCCCTTCCACCACAAAGGGCGCGCGGATGAAGTTGTCGGTAGCGCCGACAAATTTCATGATATTGATCTCGGTGCGGCGCGAGAAGATTGCGACGCGTATGGTGTTGGATATAATGAACAGGGATACGAACAGCAGCACGACGGTAACCCAGATCCCGATCATGGAAATGCTCTGGCGCAGGTTGATAAGCTGTTCTATAATACCCTGACTGACGCGAACGTTGGCGACGTTGTCGAGCTGTTCAATGTCATTGACCGTCTGAGAGTACAGTTCGAGGTCGACGACTTTCAGATGGTACGAGTCGCGCAGAGGGTTGTTTTCGTCGAGGCTGTCGAACAGGACCGCCTGTTCCTGAAACAGCTCCTTGTATTCCTCCAGCGCCTCCGTTTTGGAGACAAACGTGAGCTCACTGATATTGGGGATTTCGTCCAGCTCTTCGCCCATCGCCGTGACTTCGGCTTCGGTGGCCGTTTCGTCAATAAACACGACGATTTCGTTTTGCTGCTGCATCTGCACGACAAACTGGTTAAGATTTGCGACTATGAGCATGGCGCTGCCCATGATGATCAAGCAGGAAGTGAGGATGCACACGGACGCAAAGCTCATCAGGCCGTTTTTGAAAAATCCCTTTACGCCGTCCTTGAAAGCGCGGAGCGGACTGCCTCTTCTCATATGTCGTACCCGCCCTTCCTGTCGTTTACAAGCACCCCGTGGTTGATGGTGATCACGCGCTTATTATATGTATCCACCAGCTCCTTTTCATGGGTGACGACGACGATTGTGATTTTCTGATCGTTGATAGCGGAGAAAAGCTCCATGATCTCCCGGGACATGACGGGATCAACGTTACCGGTCGGTTCGTCCGCAATAATCATGCGGGGGCCGTTGATCAGCGCGCGGGCGAGCGCCACGCGCTGCTTCTCGCCGCCGGAGAGC
>USJY01000119.1 GCA_900555065.1 uncultured Eubacteriales bacterium | reverse complement strand
CGGTTTGAGGCTCAGGTCTTCCGCTTCCTCTGCAAGCTCCAGCAGGGTCTGGAGATCCTCATACTGCGTTTGCAGCGAGAGGATGCCGTCCCGCTTCTGCTTGAGCGAGCTTATGCGCTGGAATATCTTCTGGCTGGCCTCCGCGTCGTTCCAGAAGCCTTCGGCCGCTGTCTGCTGTTCCAGCTCGTTCAGTTCCGACGCGATCGCGTCCATGTCGACCGCGCCGCGCAGTTCGCCGAGCGGGCCTTCCATCGCGGCGATTCTGCCGCGCAGTTCATCGTATTCTACCATTGTGTACCACCTTATTCGATATGGGATTATTATATAGGTTTGCGCCCGCAATGTAAAGGGCCGGCCCGCAATTGCGCGCCGCCGCCCGCACAGTCAGGCGTCAGGCCCCGCCGTCCGCACAGAAGAGGCGCTTGAGCCGCAGCGAGGCGGCGTAGGCTTCGTTTCTAGGGACGCCGCCGTCGGCCGCAAGCGCGGCCACGGCCTGTTTGAGCGAAAGTCCCCGCGCGACGATGAGCTCGGTAAGCGCCGCTTCGGGGGAGAGCGCCGGCCGCGCCGCCTGCGCCTGTTTTTCCGGTTCGGAATAAAGGACAAGCGTGTATTCGCCCTTGGATGCGTTGGGATTTTCCGCAAGCTGCTGCAGAACTTCCGCCGGACTGCCGCGGTAGACGCGCTCATAGCGCTTTGTCAGGTCGTTGCACAGGCAGACGCGGCATGATGGCAGAACCTGCCGGAGCTCTTCCATGGCGGCGAGAATGCGGTTGGGCGATTCGTACCCGACCAGAACCTCGATTCCGCGCTCCGCATAGTCGCAAAAGGCCTGCCGCAGCTCTTTTCCGGTACGCGGAAGAAAGCCGATAAACTGAAAACGCCCGCACGGGAAGCCGGATATGGAAAGGGCCGTGACGGCCGCGCATGGACCGCTGACGCCGACGACGTCGATTCCGGCCGCCGCCGCGGCCTCTACGAGAATGCTGCCCGGATCGGAGATACAGGGCGTGCCCGCGTCGGAGATCAGGGCGATGTTCCGCCCCTCCTGCAGGGCGCGCAGCAGCGTGTCGATCCGGGCGCGCTCGTTGAACTTGTGGCAGGATACGAGCTTTGCGCGCACGCCAAAGCGTTCGAGCAGGAGTCCGGACACGCGCGTGTCCTCCGCGGCGACGAGATCCGCTTCCGCAAGGATGCGCGCCGCGCGCGGCGACATGTCCTCCAAATTGCCGATCGGCGTGGCGACAACGTATAATGTGCCCGGCATTTCCTTTTCCCTCCAGTCGGTAGTATGCCAACAATTTATTTATTATATTATATTTTCCCGACAATGGCAAGAGGGTGGCTCCTGACAATGGCAAGAGGGTGGCTCGTGACAATGGCAAGAGGGGGGGCTCGTGCAATGGCAAGAGGCGGCTCCCGACAATGGCAAGAGGGGGGCTCCCGACAATGGCAAGAGGGGGGCTCGTGCAATGGCAAGAGGGTGGGCGTTTGCAGCGGGGATGCGGACGGCCGCGGCGGGGCATGCGGCGTTTTGTTCTCCAGCGCGGCTGTGCAGCGGGCTTTAAGGCCGGATGCGGTCGCTTTACATGGGGGATTTCTCTGCGCCAGGCGGGCCTTGCCCTGCCGGTAAAACGAGCGCGGTTCAGCCGGCAGGCGCGCCGGCGGTCCCATCCGGCTTTTTCGCGCAAAATATACGCGCCGGCCCGCGGGGTGGGTCCAATCTGTCCCGAAAATCCCCATGCTGGGCGAAACCGCTTGAAAATCTCACTGAAATCATATACAATGGGGACAAACATTTTCACTGAAGAGGGATGCATATGGAGAAAAAGGGGTTTTCCATCGGCGCGAAAACGTACTTTGCCACCGTCGCGATCCTGCTCGTGATTCTTGTTGCCGCCGGGATTTTGACGCAGGTGATCCCGCAGGGCAGTTTTGAACGCGAAACAGTGGACGGCAGAGAAGTCATTGTGGCGAATACCTACGCTGAAACGCCGGATGCGCCGCGCCTTCCCGTATGGCGGTGGTTTACCGCGCCGTTTGAAGTGCTGGCGGGAGAAGACGGGATTACGGCGATTATGATCATGGCGTTTTTGCTGCTGATCGGCGGGACGTTCCTCGTGCTCAATCAGAGCGGTATTCTGCAGTGTATCCTGTCCGCCGTCATACGAAAGTATGCGGCGCGCAAATATGTGATGCTGCGCATTGTGGTGCTGATCTGTATGCTGATCGGCTCGGTGATGGGCATATTTGAGGAAGCCGTGCCGCTCGCGCCGATCCTCGTCGCGCTGTCGCTGTCGCTCGGCTGGGACTCGCTGGTGGGGCTGGGAATGAGCGTGGCGGCGTTCGGTTTCGGCTTTGCGGCAGGAACCCTCAACCCTTTTACGGTGGGGATCCCGCAGAGCCTGGCCGGCCTGCCGGCCTTTTCCGGGCTGCTGTTCCGCTTCGCCGTCTTTGCGCTCGTGTATCTGCTGTTCTCCACGTTTCTTGTGCGGTATGCAAAAAAAGTGGAGGCCAGACCGGAAGCTTCGCTTGTGGCGGATATTGACGGAAAACTGCGCGCGCGCTTTGCGTTTGAGGGCGGCGCCGGCTCCGATATACAGGACCCTGCGCGCCGGCGGGGCTGCGCGCTGTTTCTGGGGGCGATCGGCCTTGTGTTTCTCTATATTCTCGTCGGCCTGTTCGTGCCGGGACTGTCCGACTATTCCATGCCGGTTATGGCGGTGATGTTCGCCGCGGGCGGGCTGGCGGCGGGCCGGATAGCGGGCATGAAAAAGGGACTGTTCAAGGGTTTCTGCAGCGGCATGCTCTCCATTGCGCCGAGCCTTTTGCTGATTTTGCTCGCCCTTTCCGCCAAGCAGATTTTTTATGCGGGCGGTATTATGGATACGGTGCTATACCATTCGTATAATCTGATTCAGGGTTCAAACCCCTATTTGTCGGTCACGCTGCTGTTTGGGTTTATTCTGGTGCTGCAGTTCTTTATCGCAGGCGCGTCAGCCAAGGCGTTTCTGGTAATGCCGCTGGTCGTGCCGCTTGTGGATATGATCGGCCTGACGCGGCAGACTGCGGTGCAGGCGTTTATCTTCGGCGACGGGTTTACCGACCTGCTTTTTCCAACGAATCCTGTGCTGCTCATAGCGCTGGGTTTGGTCGGAATCTCCTACGGCCGGTGGTTTAAATGGATCTGGAAGGTGCAGCTTGCGCTGTTCGTTTTGTCCGTGCTGGCGCTGTGGGCCGCGGTGGCCGTCGGCTACGGACCGTTTTAGAGAAGGGGAGGACGCATATGACGGAGACGCTGTGCCGTGCGGGCCTGATTCTGGAGGGCGGCGGTATGCGCGGCGTGTATACGGCGGGCGTGCTGGACTGTTTTCTGGACGAGGGCCTGTTTTTCAACCGTTGCTACGGCGTGTCGGCCGGGGCCGGACAGGCGTGCAGTTACCTGTCCCGGCAGCGCGGCCGCGGTCGGGCAACGGCCATGGACTACCTGCGCGACAAGCGCTGCGCGAGCCTGTGGAGCCTGCGCAGGACGGGCGACTACTTCGGGGCGGAGTTTTTATACGACCTTTTGCCAAATGAGATATATCCCTATGATTACGACGCGTTCCAGGCGTATACGGGGACGTTTTACGCGGTCGTTACCAACTGCGACAGCGGCGAAGCGGAATATGTTCCGGTACGCGACATGCGCAGGGATATTATATATGTGCGCGCGTCGAGTTCTTTGCCGCTGCTTTCACGCATGGTCGAGGCCGGCGGCCGCCGTTACCTCGACGGCGGGATTGCAGATTCTATTCCGCTGCGGCGGGCCGAGGCCGACGGGTGCGAAAAAAACGTCGTCGTGCTCACCCGCGCGCGGGAGTACCGCAAGGGGAAAAACCGCGTCATGTTCGCCATCCGCCGCAGATACGGCGGTTATCCGCGCCTGGTGGAGGCCATTGAAAGCCGCCATCTGCGCTACAATGAGACGCTGGATTTGATTCGGGAACGAGAGGCGCAGGGCCGCGCGTTTGTGATTGCGCCGGCGGCGCCGGTGCGGATCGGCCGGCTGGAAAAGAACAGGGGCAGGCTCATGGAGCTGTACCGGGCCGGTTACCGAGACGCGGCGCGCCAGTTGCCCGCGCTGCGGGAGTTTCTGAATAAATATTGATAAAATCGCCAGCTTTAGGACGGAGAGTAAGGGATCACCCCCGTTTCCCCGTCCTTTTTCGCTCTATTTATGTACGGAATATCCGTTAACAAATCCCGCAAATTCCTGAAATCCCCCCCGGTCTCAGGAACAGGACCGCTGGAATCTGCCGCGCCATTACTCGCATATACATCGCAGATAAACGATTGCGTCGTCCCCCCAGACCACGTCATTAACTCGTCGCACGAAGCACGCTGCTGCGATGTACAAATGTATTTTATTACAGTGAAGGCCGTATGTCAATTTTATTTTGTAAAAATCTTTGAATTTTGCTAAAAAATATCGAATTATTGCCAATATTTTCAAGAAAATGGGACTGAAAGGAAATTCAGTCCCACACAAATATCCAATATTTAGATTAAATGGTTAATATTTGCTTTACTTTTTTGGTACGCCTTCCCAGTCTTTGAGGAAACGGGCAATGCCGGCGGTCGTCAACGGGTGGTCGATCATCTGCATAATGACCTTGTAGGGGATGGTGGCGATGTCCGCGCCCGCCTTGGCGCTCTCGATGGCGTGATTGACGGTGCGAATGGAAGCGGAGATGATTTCGCTTTCAATGCCGTGGATATCAAAAATTTCCGCGATTTCGCTGATCAGGGATATGCCGTCCCAGCCGGTGTCGTCCACTCTGCCGACAAAGGGGGAAACATAGGTCGCGCCCGCTTTGGCGGCGAGCAGCGCCTGCGCCGCGTTGAAAATCAGCGTCACATTGGTCTTAATGCCTTTGGAAGTGAGAATCTTGCAGGCTTTCAGGCCTTCGGCGCACATCGGCAGTTTGATGACGATGTTCTTGTGGATTTTTACGAGTTCATTCGCCTCGGCGACCATGCCCTCGGCTTCGAGGGAGATGACCTCCGCAGAGATCGGGCCGTCGACTATATCGGTTATCTCCTTAACGACTTCGACGAAGTCCCGGCCTTCCTTTGCAATCAGCGACGGGTTTGTCGTCACGCCGCAGATAACGCCCAGGTCATTGGCCTTGCGGATTTCATCGACGTTCGCGGTGTCAATGAAAATTTTCATTCGTACCCACTCCTTATCCTTTATTTCGTTTAATATTATACCGGTATTCCAAAGTGGTGTCAATCGCCTTTGTGAAATTTAACAAAAAAGGCATGCCGCCCTGGTCGCGCGCTGTGTCTGATCTGCGTAACCGCCGTTATTTTGCCGCCGTGTTCATATGAAGTCGCGCCCGGTTCCCGCGCCGGCGGCGCAAGCGTAAGCCCGCGCAAAGAGCCGGGTGCGCAGCCTAGTGCGC
>USJY01000118.1 GCA_900555065.1 uncultured Eubacteriales bacterium | reverse complement strand
CAGCTGCGTATTTAACGACGTGGTGATGAAACAACGACTGCCTGATCACATATACCAGTCTCTCAAGCATACGGTCAATGAGGGGACTTCGTTGGAACCTTCCATTGCAGATGAGGTAGCGGCCGCTATGCGCGATTGGGCGGTTGAAAACGGAGCCACCCATTTTACGCACTGGTTTCAGCCGCTGACCGGCATCACCGCCGAGCGGCACGACTCCTTCCTGCAGCCGGATACCGACGGTAAGGCCATTCTGGAGTTCTCCGGGAAAATGCTTATACGCGGCGAGACGGATGCGTCCAGCTTCCCTTCCGGCGGGCTGCGGGATACGTTTGAGGCCCGCGGTTATACGGCATGGGACTGTACGTCGCCCGCGTTTATCAAGGACGGGGTGCTTTATATCCCCACTGCGTTCTGCTCCTACAACGGCGACGCGCTTGACAAAAAAACACCGCTGCTGCGGTCTATGGAGGCGCTCAGCCGCCAGTCGCTCCGGATTCTGCGCCTGCTCGGGAATACGACGTCGCGTAAAGTAACGGCGACCTGCGGGCCGGAACAGGAGTACTTCCTCGTAGACCGCAAATTCTACGAGCAGCGAAAAGACCTCATGCTCTGCGGACGGACGCTCATCGGCGCGAAGCCAGCCAAGGGGCAGGAGCTCGACGACCACTATTACGGACGGATTAAACTGCGCGTCAACGCGTTCATGCAGGAGCTGGACAGAGAGCTTTGGAAGCTCGGCGTGCCCTCCAAAACCAGACATAACGAAGTCGCGCCCGCCCAGCATGAGCTGGCGCCGGTCTATGCGACGGCGAATATCGCCTGCGACCACAACCAGCTGATCATGATCCTTATGCGCCAGATCGCAAAACGGCACGGGCTTGCCTGCCTGCTCCATGAAAAGCCGTTCGCAGGGGTCAACGGTTCGGGCAAGCACAACAACTGGTCGCTGTCGACCGACGACGGCGAAGTGCTGCTCGATCCGGGCGAGACGCCGATGGAAAACACGCGGTTTTTGCTGTTTTTATCCGCTGTGATCAAGGCGGTGGACGACTACGCCGACCTGCTCCGGTTTTCGATCGCCGTGCCGGGCAATGACCTGCGCCTCGGCGGCAATGAAGCGCCGCCCGCGATTGTATCCGTATTTCTGGGCGACGAACTGGGAAGCGTGGTGGACTCCATCGTCAGCGGCAACGCGCACGTGGTACGCGACGGCAACGCGCTGAAAACCGGGGTGTCTTCCCTGCCGCCGCTGCCCAAAGACAACACCGACCGCAACCGCACCTCCCCGTTCGCTTTCACAGGGAACAAGTTCGAGTTCCGCATGTGTGGGTCTTCCGCCTCCGTAGCGGATTCCTGCACAGTCCTCAATGCGATCGTTGCGGACACACTGCGCGGATTCGCAGAGGAGCTGGAGGCGGCGAACGGATCGGCCGCCGCGCTGCTGACTTTGATCAAACGCACGCTGACCGAGCATGGCAGGATTATTTTCAACGGCAACAACTACTCTGATAAATGGGTGAAAGAGGCGGCCCGGCGCGGCCTGCCCAACTTTGCCTGCGCCGTGGACGTAATCCCGGTGATTAAGGACGAGAAGAACCTGAAAATGTTCGAGCGGGGCGGGATATTCTCCCGGACAGAGTGCATGGCACGCTATGAGATAGAGCTCGAAAAATACGCGAAGACCATCAACATTGAAGCGCAGACCATGGCTGAGATGGTGCGCAGGCAGGTTATCCCTGCAATTATGCGCTACGCGGGAGACCTGGCGACCGCCGCCGAATCGATCCGCAGCGTCGGCGGCGAGACGGAGGTATACCGGTCCGACGTGGCGCAGATGACCGCCGCGCTGGGCGAAATGCGCGCCGCCTGCCGCAGTCTCGAAGAACAGGTCGAACGGGCCAGGGATCTGACGGATCCTTACGAAAAAGCGCGGGCGTTCCACCGAAACGTTGTGCCCGCAATGGAGACGCTGCGCGGCCTGTGCGATTCGCTGGAGCAGAACACGGACGAGGCGGCATGGCCCATCCCCTCTTACTTTGACCTGATGTTCAGAATGTGAGAAAGGACCTGATTTATGGCTAATATGAACCTGTTTTTCCAGAATTTAAAGGACAACTACCTGTTCGCGACCATTAAGCAGCGCGTGACGGCTTTCAGCGAAGCCAACCCCGACAAGGACTTGATCAGTCTCGGCATCGGAGACGTGACGCGCCCGCTTGCGCCCGCCGTCGTCGAAGCCATGCATCGGGCTGTTGACGAAATGGGTACTGCCGAAGGCTTTCACGGTTATGGGCCCGATCCCGGCTACGCTTTCCTGCGTGAGGCAATCGCTGTAGGCGACTATGCGGCGCGGGGCGTTCAGATCGGGACGGATGAGATTTTCATCTCAGACGGCGCGAAAAGCGACGTGGGAAATATAGGAGACATTTTCGCTGCGGACAACACGGTGCTGATTACCGATCCGGTTTATCCCGTTTATTTTGACTCCAACGTCATGGCGGGCAGGACGGTTAAATTTGTGCCGCTGGACGAGGCGGGCGGGTTTTGCCCTGTCCCCCCCGATTTCCACGCGGATATGATCTATCTCTGCTCGCCCAACAACCCCACCGGCGCAGCCATGGGCCGCGACTCGCTGCAGGCCTGGGTGGACTATGCGTTAAAACACGACGCGGTGATTCTCTTCGACTCGGCGTACGAGGCCTTTATCACTGAACCCGGGATACCGCACAGTATCTATGAGATCGAGGGCGCGAAACAGTGCGCGATTGAATTCCGAAGTTTCAGCAAAACCGCGGGGTTCACCGGCACCCGCTGCGCCTACGCCGTCGTCCCAAAACAGCTTTCCAGAAACGGCGTGAGCCTCAACGGTTACTGGGCCCGCAGACAGGCTACGAAATTCAACGGCGTGTCCTATATTGTACAGCGTGGCGCGCAGGCCGTCTACACCGAGGCGGGCCAGGCGCAGATCAAAGAGACGATCGGCTATTACATGGACAATGCAAAGATTATCCGCGAGGGGCTCGCGGCCGCCGGCTTTACGGCCTACGGAGGCGTGAACGCGCCGTATATCTGGCTGAAGTGCCCCGATGGGCTCAAATCGTGGGATCTATTCGATCTGCTCATCAACCGCGTCTATGTCGTCGGCACGCCGGGCCAGGGCTTCGGCGAACATGGCGAAGGTTTCTTCCGCCTGACTGCCTTCGGCACGCGCGAAAACACCGTAAAAGCAGTTGAGCGCATCAAAAGCCTGTTTTGAATGACGACATATCCATACGCAACCGCCGTCCTTTCCGGACGGCGGTTTTTATTCCCCCTTATGAAGGCAAAATAATCTCATATATTGGCTGTTTAAATTCAAAAACAGCCTTTTTTCTCTTTGAATTTGGGACGGCGTTTTGTAAATAAACTGAGAAATATACGTAATTGCGTGGGGTTATGTATATTATTAATATTGCAATATGATATATTTTTAATATACTATGAGGGCTTGTAATTTCCATGGGATTGTAATAGAATTGTAACCGTCTGAAGGACTTTTGTTAGAATTCCACCGCAAATATGCTCTGGAAGGAGGAATCTGCCATGGAAGACAAGTTCAAGTCACACATATGGAAGAGCGTTCTATCAAACCCGCTCATCATTACAGCGGTTTTCGCGCTGTTGGCTGTGACTGCCATTCTGGTCGGCCATGTCACGCTTAACCGGTATCAAGTCGAAGCGGACGGCAGTACAGTATATATACGGACCCACAGCAATGACGTAGACGGCATTCTAATGCAGCACAATATAGACATCGATCCCGTGGACACGCTCTATATTGAGCCGCTTGCATACCGGAGCCAGCTTATATCCATTCGCGATACGCACAAGGTAACTGTTGCAATAGACGGGCATACGCGGGAATATTACACCACGGGCGGCACAGTGGAAAACCTGTTTGCGCAGGCCGGTATTACGCTTGGTGAAAACGATACGGTGCAGCCGACTCTGCAGACGGTGATCAGCGACGATACGTCGGTGGCGGTCGACCGCATCGCGATCAAGACACAGACGGTACAGGAAGAAATCGCGCCTCCCGTCGTAGACAAATCAGACGGCGGCGAAACCTTTGAAATTCCGGGGAAAGTCGGCGTACGGGAAACGACGTTCCAATGTAAATACGTAAACGGCGTGCTCACTGAGAAAGTGGAGCTGGACAGCGTCGTGATTCAGGAGCCGACGGCCACCGTCATCCGAAGCGTCATTCCCTCTCCTGCCGGAACGGGTGAAACCGTTGTCACACAGCCGAATCCCGGCGCGCCGACGGAGTACAGCCGCGTGCTGATCTGCGAAGCGACCGCATATACAGGCGGCGGAATCACCGCCTCCGGCCTGCCCGCGCAGTATGGACGCGTCGCTGTTGATCCGCGCGTCATCCCCCTCGGCTCTCAGCTTTATATTGAGAGCGAAGACGGCGCCTATGTCTACGGTTATGCCGTGGCGGCCGATACGGGCGGCGCGATTAAAGGCAATAAGGTGGACATTTACCTCGACACATATAGTCAGGCTATTCAGTTCGGACGCAGAAATCTTCGCGTTTACGTTATTTCCTGATATTGCCTCCTTTGAATGATGATGCAGGGGTGCCGCAAACCGTTCACGGTTTGCGGCACCCCTGTTTATTGCGCAACTGCCTACTTCGGGGAAACCGGACGGAGGGCGGTCAGCATGGTTGTATTCTGCGCACGGAACACCCGCTCAACAGGAGAAAATCCCGCGCCAAGCAGCAGCCGAATCTGGTTTTCCACTGTGCACGGCGTGTCAAAGTGATAAAACGCGCCGGTCGGCACGCCCTGCGCCGCGCGAATCCGTGCGTTTTCCGCAAACCAGAAGTCCTCCTCCCGCTGCGTTTCCACCATATAGTCGCACTCTATATACAGACCACCCGGACGCAACGCCTGAAAAACGCGGCGGTACAGGCCGGACTTGTCCGCATGGGAAAAGTGGTGCAAAGACTGAAAGGAAACGGCGCAGTCAAACGCATTTTGGCCGAAGTCCACTTCAAAGTAACTGCCGCAGATTAAATGCAGCCGTTTATCCCCATGTTTTTCACGCAGGCGGTTAAGCATGGCGCATGCGAGGTCGACGCCCGTTACTTCCGTATCAGGCAGCAGGCGGAAGATTTCATCCAATTCCAGGCCTGTGCCGCAGCCGAGGTCGAGAAGGCGCAGCGGTGAACCGGCATGGGACTGTGCATAAGTATAGAGAAGCGCCGACATTTTCGCATACCCTTCCCGGCAGCCAGGCACATTGTTGAGCATATGCGCGTCATATTCCTGAACGCGCGCCGTAAAAAAGGCGGACATAGGCTCAAGCGAAGGGTCAGATACCGTGGGCGCAGGCGCGGGCACAGGCGCGGGCGCGGGCGTGGACGCGGGTGCGGGCGCAGGTGTGGGCGCGGGCGCGGGTGCGGATGCGGGCGTGGACGCGGGT
>USJY01000117.1 GCA_900555065.1 uncultured Eubacteriales bacterium | reverse complement strand
GCGAAGCGGGACGGCCGCGCGCTGTACGATATCTCGGTCAATATCATCTGCGAGCGGAAAACGCATAAATCCATTATTATTGGCAAGGGCGGAGAGAAGCTCAAAGCAATCGCGACGGCGGCCCGCGTCGAGCTGGAGGAAATGCTGGGCGCAAAGGTAAACCTCCAGTGCTGGATCAAGGTCAAGGAGGACTGGCGCAACAACCGGTATCTCATCCGCAACTACGGGTACGAATAAAGGCGCCGCTTTGGTTGTAAACGCCGCGCCTGTGCTGCAATCTCATCCTAATCCGCGGGTACGAACACCCGCCGTCCTGAGACCCGCAGCGTCTGAGCGTGCGCAGCGGAGCCTGGAACTCGCCTGAAAAAGCCTGCCGCGCCTGCGCGGGGCCGCGGCGTGCAAAACTTATTCTATACACTTTTAAATTATTTTCGCGCCTTAAAATATTACCTGTAATTTTCGCGCTTGCGTCGTCAAAAATGATAGTACAATATCATTTTTGGAGGAATTCGGAATGAATAAGAACGACGCATGGACTTTCTTTGAAAATACGGGGAATCTGGACGCGTATCTCATATACAAACAACTGGAAAATGATAAAAAACCGTTTGATACAAAACGGGACAGGGAGCTGTTCCTGCAGGGCAGCGGACGTTAGAGGTGGGATAGTTGCATCTGTCGGTCGACGGCATCGTACTGCAGGCGCGCGAGTACGGGCGCAGCGCAAAGCTGCTGACCCTGCTCACGCGCCAGAAGGGGAGAATCACGGTTATAGCGCCGGGCGCGGGCTCGCTCAAGAGCCGGCTGAAAGCCTGCGCCACTCCCTTTACATATTCGTCGTTTATGCTGTTCAAGAACGGCGATCAATACAAAGTGGACAGCGCGGACGTGCACGAGCTGTTTTACGGGCTGAGCGGGGATATTGACAGGCTGGCGCTGGGCCAGTATTTCCTGGAAGTCGCGGCCCGGCTTTCCCGTGAAGAGACGGAAGAAGAGGAGTTGCTCCGCCTGCTGCTCAACAGTTTGTACCTGCTCTCGAGAGATGCGGATCCGGTCCATGTCAAGCTCGTGTTTGAGCTCAGGTGCGCGTCCGTCTCCGGCTTTATGCCCGACTTCGAAACCTGCGCGGTCTGCGGCAGGGACGAACCGGGCTGGATCGACGTATACGGCGGCAGGCTCGTCTGCGTGGACTGCACGCAGCGCCCCGCGCCAGACGGCTTTTATCTGGACGCAGCTGCGAAGGACGCGCTGCGGCACATATTTTACGCGCCGCTCGGCAGAATTTTTTCCTTCCAGCTCAGCGGCGCGGCAAAGGAGCAGTTGAGCCGTTTTGCGGAGCGGTTTCTTCTCGCGCAGACGGACGAGCGGTTTTCCACGCTCGAATTTTACCGTTCCCTGCAAAATCCGATCTGAACAGGCCCTTTGGGAAACAGGGCCTGTTTCGTGTGAACAGAGGTAATTTCATGGATCAAGAAAAGAGTTTACGGCTATTGGAATTTCATAAAATACGCGGCCTGCTCGCCGACCTGGCGGATACGGAGGACGGCCGCGCCGGGTGTATGGCCCTCTCTCCGTCCGACGATTTCGAACAGGTGCAGCAGGAGCTTGCGCGCACACAGGCCGCCCTGAAAATCCTGAACTTAAAGGGCCCGCTGTCCATGCGCGGCCTGCGCAATGTGTCGGACGCGCTGAAGCGTCTGCGCGTCGAAGCGGCGCTCAGCATACCTGAGCTGATGGACTGCGCGTTCCTGCTGCGCACAGCCCGCCGCCTGCGCGAATACCGTGGCGACGGTGAAGCGCTGGAGAGCGTGCTCGACGGAGAATTTGCGCGCATCGTGCCGCATAAGGCGCTAGAGGACCGGCTGTACGCCTCCTTTAACGCAGAGGGCGAAGCGCTGGACACCGCCAGCGACGAGCTGTACCGCATCCGGCGGCAGATCGCGTCCGCCCAGAGCCGCGTGCGCGAGAGCCTGGACAAGCTTATCCGCTCGGCGCAGTATGCGCGATGCCTGCAGGAGCCGGTCGTCACCGTACGCGGCGGCAGGTTCGTCGTGCCGGTGAAAGTGGAATACAAAGGCGAGATCAGCGGTCTGGTCCACGACGTGTCGGCGACGGGTGCGACCGTATTCGTCGAGCCGGCTTCCGTTGTGGAGGCCAATAACGAAGTGCGACTGCTGGAAGGCCGGGAAAAAGCCGAAATCGAACGGATTGTCTACGAGCTGTCCGCACTGCTGTCCTCTGTATGCGAAGATCTGGAGGACGATTATCTCATGTGCACGCGATTCGATATCCTCTTCGCCAGGGCAAAACTGGCCGTGGATATGCGCGCGACCATGCCGGTTGTGAACGACAGAGGGATCGTTGACCTGCGCCGCGCCCGGCATCCGCTTCTGGACAGGGACGCCGTCGTACCGGTTGATATCGCGCTCGGACAGGACTATGACACGCTTGTCATCACCGGTCCGAATACGGGCGGCAAAACGGTGTCGCTCAAGCTGATCGGGCTCGTGAGCGCCATGGCGCAGGCCGGATTGTACATACCCTGCGCCGAGGAGAGCCGCTGCGCCGTGTTTGACAATATTCTCACCGATGTGGGCGACGAGCAGTCGATCGAGCAGTCGCTCTCCACATTCTCCTCGCATATGACGAATATCATTCAGATCATAGATAAGGCCACCGCCCGCTCCCTCTGCCTGTTCGACGAGCTGGGCGCGGGCACCGACCCGGTGGAAGGCGCGGCGCTGTCGGTCGCCATCCTTGAATATGTGCGCGACAAGGGCGCGCGGATCGTCTGTACCACCCATTTTCCGGAACTGAAGGTGTACGCGCTGCAGACCGCCGGCGTGCGCAACGCCTCCTGCGAATTCGACGTGGAGACCCTGCGCCCGACCTATCGCCTGATCACCGGGATGCCGGGCCGGTCCAACGCGTTCGCGATCTCCGAAAAGCTCGGCCTGAAAAAGGAGATTATAGAGCAGGCAGCGACCCATTTGACCAGCGACAGCATTGCCTTTGAAGAGATACTGGCGCAGATCGAGAAAAACCGCCGTGCGTCCGAGCGCGAACGCGACGCGGCCATGGCCGACCGCGCCGCCGCGGCGGCCCAGCTGCAGAACGCGCAGCAGAAACAGCGGGAAATGCAGACGCGTATTGAGAAGGAACTGGAACAGGTTAAAGGCCAGGGCCGCCGGATTGTGGAGGGCGCGAAGGCGCAGGTACAGGAAGTGCTCGCCGGGCTGGACGCACTGGTCAGGGAGAAGGAACGGGCCGATTTCAAAGAGCGGCTCCAGGGCTTTAAACAGCGCACGCGCCGGACGCTGCGCGAGCTGGAGGACGAGCTCGACCCTGTGCATGAAGCGCAGACGGAGTATGAACTGCCGCGGCCGCTGCGTATCGGCGATACGGTAGAAGTCGTGGGAATCACCCGCGCCGGCGTTGTGGCCAGCCTGCCTGGGCGCGACGGGAAGCTGGTCGTCACCGCGGGCAGCATGAAGCTGAACGTGAATGTAAAGGACGTACGCCTGATTAAAGCGCCAAAAAAACGCGCGCCGTACACGCCGAAGGAAGGCCCCGCCGTTCGCCGCGCGTCCGATACGCTGCATGTGCGCGGCATGACGGTGGCCGAGATGGAACCGGAGCTCGAACAGTTTCTTGACAGCGCCGTCATGGCCGGGCTGCATGAGGTGACGGTCGTGCACGGCAAGGGCACGGGCGCGCTGCGCGCCGCCGTGTGGGATTACCTGCGGGGCCACCCGCATGTTAAGTCCTTCCGCGCCGGCCGGTTCGGCGAAGGCGAACAGGGCGTGACCGTGATCGAGCTTAAGGAGAAGGGACGATGACCCGCCGTCTGTTTGTCGCCGTAGAGATACCGCCCATGATACAGGCGCAGCTGTACGCGGCGGCTGCGCTGCTGCGGGAACGTGCGGCGCTGGCGCGTGTCACCCGCCGCGAAAATTTCCACATTACGCTGGCTTTTCTCGGCGAGACGGACCGGGAGGCGGATGTCCGGCGCGCCATGGACGAGACATGCGCACCTGCGTTTTCGCTGACAATTCGCGGCGCGGGCCGTTTTACCGGCCGCGACGGCGCGCTCTGGTGGGCGGGAGTCGATCCCTGTCCCGGGCTGGATGCGCTGTATCGCCGGTTTTGGGCCGCGCTGGAACGCGTGGGCTTTACGCCCGAGCGGCGCCCGTTTAAGCCGCATCTGACCCTGGCGCGCGGCGTTACCGGCGCAGATGGAGTCGACGCGCGCACGCTCGGTCTTTCGGCGCCGGTGTCGGTTCAGGTCGGGCATATCACGCTGTTTGAATCGACGCGGCGGGACGGACGGCTGCGCTATCTGCCGCGTTACCGGCGCATGTTTTCCGATCTGACCGGGGGAATATGACATGAACAGGTTTCACGTTTCGGATATGGACGGGCTTCGGGCGCTGATCGACGAGGTCGGATTTCTTCCGCTCGGCGGCGCCGGCGCGCTGCCCGGTTTTTCCCTCGCGCATATGACCGCGCCGGAGAGCTGGCACACGGGCGACCCGGAAACCGATCCATGGGAATGGCGGCAGATCCTGGCCGCTGAGGGCAGCGTGGTCTACGGCAAGTTTATAGAACGTAAAAACGCCTTTGTTTCAAAGGCGTGGTTTCCGGTCCTTGCCAACTGGCGCAGGGACGGGTATGATTACGATTCTCTGCAGGAATCCGGTCTGGCGAACTGGAAGCAGACGCGGATCATGTCTCTGTTCGACGGCGGCGGTACCGCGCATCCGCTGCCCGCGCATGAGCTGAAACGCCTTGCAGGGTTCGGAAAAGACGGACTGCAGGGCTTCGACGGCGCGGTGACAGCGCTGGAAATGCGCACCTATCTGGTGTTTTGCGGCGTACAGCGCAAGCGGAACCGGGCGGGGGAGGAATACGGCTGGCCGGTCTCCCTGTTTGCGCCTCCGGAGCTGCTCTATGGCGCGGAATATGTCCGTTCCTGCTACGGCGAGCCTCCGGCGGCGTCGCTGCGCAGGATTCTGGAGCATTTGAATAGCGTATTTCCCAACGCAGATGAAAAACAGTTGGAACGGTTTTTAAAGGCATAAAAAAGAAGCGGCGTGCGCCGCTTCTTTTTTATGCCTGCTTATTCGTTCAGGGCCAGGTCCGCATCAAAGCCCACGTCGCCGATCGCCTGCAAAAGCGCATAGGGGCTCGTGACCTGCTCGTCGTACAGCACGGTTGCCGTACCGTTTGCAAGGGATACGTTCGCCGCGTTTACGCCCGCCTGCTCCAACAGCGCGGCGCGTACGCGCGCCTGGCAATGCTCGCAGGACATGCCGTCGATTTTAAAAGTCGCTTCCATTGTTTTTGTCTCCTCTCCTGTATAGCTTGTATCAATATAGGTTAACCGGATTGCGCCGGTTCCATACGCTTATGCGTCCCTGTCGCTGCGGCGGCGCAGCAGGCCGAAGGCTTTCGGAGTCGCCACGCGGTCCATTCTGCGTTTTATGCCCTC
>USJY01000116.1 GCA_900555065.1 uncultured Eubacteriales bacterium | reverse complement strand
CTGCGGGCAGGCCGGTCTGCTGCTGGATGTCGACGGGAATGCCGCGCCCGTCGTCCTCGACGACGATTACGTTCCCCTGCTCGATGGTGACCCAGATATTGTTGCAGTAACCCGCCAGCGCCTCGTCAATGGCGTTGTCCACAATCTCATAGACGAGATGGTGCAGCCCGCGCGCCGACGTGGACCCGATGTACATGCCCGGGCGCTTTCGGACGGCTTCCAGCCCTTCTAATACCTGTATTTGTTCCGCTGTGTAATTGTTATCCTGCATCTGATAAGGTACCTCCCGGTATATACGTATAGTATAATAAATAATAAAATTACCATTCTGTTTTAAATCGAAGCCCACGCAGCGGCTTTGGCAGAGGGCCCGCACCGTCCCGCAGCCCGGAGAGCAGCCGGCGACGTCGGCCGTCTCAGATCCGGCCCAGGGACTGCGCCGCTGCGGCAGGACGGCGTCTTTGCTTCGGGCGGCTTCCCGTTTCCGCAGCCCGCAGTGTCTGTTTTTCCATTTCCGGCCCCCGCGCGTCGGACAGGCCGGCGCACCCGGCGCGGCCCCGCAGGTTATCCCCGCGGCCCGGCGCTCTGGTTTCACCGCGCCGTTTCAGCTCCCCGGACCGCGCTCCCTGTTTTCCGTCTCGCATAAATTGCCGACGCAGGCCCCCGGCGTTTTCGGTCCGGACCGCGCCCCGCCGGTCATCGCAGCCGCTGCTCGAAACCCGTCATGTTCTGCAGCCGCTTTTTGAGCGTGGCGGCCGAGAGCTGGGAAATATAGGTCACATACCCGTGCGCCGTATCGCACAGAACCACCGATTTTGGCAGCTCTTCCGATACGGTCACGATCTGCCCGCGCCGCTCGCTCTCCCGGAAAAAGGCGCGTGTCGCCTTGCCGACCGAAACGGTCTCAATGTCGAATATCCCGACAATGTCCCGGTAGCCGATCACATAGTCCTGCCCTAGATGCAGGTACATCAGTCCTCCACCGCCCTTCCGTCCTTTACATAATAGCGAACCGTGCCCGCGGGCGCGGCCTCGCGCGTACAGCCGGTGATAATCACCTGCCTGCCCTCGATTTTGGACAATATATATTCCCGTCTTCCCTCGTCCAGCTCGCTGAGCACGTCGTCGAGCAGGAACACGGGACTGTACCCGAACGCCTGTTCGAGCACCATGCCTTCCGCCAGCTTAAGCGCCAGCACGGCGCTGCGCTTCTGGCCCTGCGAGCCGTATTTTTTCAGCGGCGCGCTGTTGAGCTCAATACCGAGGTCGTCCCGGTGCGCGCCCGCGCCCGTGACCCCGTTTAAAAGGTCGGTTCCGCGCTCGTAGCGCAGCCGTTCCAGGTAGGCCGCCGCAATATCCGCCTCCGCCATGTGCGGATCGACCTGGCTTTCGTAGTACAGGACGAGCTCCTCTTCGCCGCCGGACAGTTCTTCCTGCACCGCAAGGCAGAACTCCTGCAGCCGTTCGATATATGCGGCGCGCGCGGCCGTGATCTTCGCGGCGCGCAGCGCGAGCGACTCGTCCCATACGTCCAGCTCGTCGTCGGAAAGGCGGTAGCCCTGCTTGAGCAGGGCGTTTTTGCGCTCAAGCAGCTTGTTGTACTCTCCCAAAGCGACCATATACCCCTTGCTCTGCTGGCACAGCGAAATATCCAGAAACCTGCGCCGCTCGCCCGGGCTGCCGCTCACCAGCCGCAGGTGGTCGGGCACGAACAGCACGGTGCACAGCCCGCCGAGCAGGTCGGCGTTTTTTTTCAGCTTTTCGCCGCTTACGAACAATTCCTTGCGCCGCTCGCGGTGCAGCACGGCCTCAAAGCCCACGTCGCGCACCGGGTCGCTCGCCCGCATTTTGAGCCGGGCCGTGTCGCAGCCGAACCGGATCATCTCCCGGTCGGCCGCCGCGCGGAAGCTCTTGCCGCAGGAAAACAGCCAGATCGCCTCTATTATATTCGTTTTACCCTGCCCGTTATCGCCATAAATCAGGGTAGTGCCCCTGCCGGGCGCGAGCAGCTGGTTTTCCAGGTTTCGAAACTGGTAGAACTCGATTTGTGATACCTGCATCCGGCGCTTCCTTCTTTATCACTGATACGCGGGCCTATCCGCAAAACCGGCCGCGTCTGCGCGGGACGGACGCGCCCTGCGCCGCCTGTCCGCGCGTTTTCAGCCCGTTTGCCCGAATCTGTCTTTACATGCCGGGCCGAGCTTTTATCAGCGCGTTTTTGAAACGCCGTTTTGCGTTTAAACGAATCTTTTCGCTTCCGACATTTTCGGCCTTCTTTCGCGCGCTGCCCGCGCTGCCCTGTCCGTATCCTTTTGCGCGCGCTGTCCCGGGATCCTTTGCCCGCGCGCGGCCGCCTCCTCTTTCGCGCGCTCTTTTCGCACGCCTGCCCGCGCGCGGCCGGGCCGCATGCCGTCGCCGCGGGACCGCGGGAAACTCTATGCGTCCTTTACTCGGTCTTGTAGCGCATGGGCACGACGATGAACAGGAAGTCGTTGCCCTCCAGCGGCAGAATCATCATAGGCGAAAGGCTCGACTGCATGCAGACGCGCACTCCCTGCGTCTCGCAGGCCTTGAGCGCGTCGAGAATATAACGGTTGTTCACGCCCAGTTCCAGCTCGGGCCCCTTCGTCACGGCATGGACGCGGTCGAGCACCTTTCCGAGCGAGCTTACGCAGGATACGCCGATGCCCGTCTCCTCAAAGCGCAGAATAATGGGGCTGCGCATCTTCTCGTTGATCACGACCGACGCGCGCTCGATCGAGTCGATCAGCAGCGCCGTGTCCACGACTGTTTCCGTCGTCGTCTCGGTCGGGATGACCGATTCATAGTTGATGAAATCGCCCTCGAGCAGCCGGCACACAAAGGTGACGTTGCCGCGGGCCATGCGCAGGTGCTTGTCGGACAAATCGAGCGTCAGCTCCTCG
The DNA here is from genome assembly GCA_900555065.1 of uncultured Eubacteriales bacterium. GTDB lineage: Bacteria > Bacillota > Clostridia > Oscillospirales > UMGS1783 > UMGS1783. Next base: position 2,570 of record USJY01000116.1, on the reverse strand, counting down.
TCCGTCTCGCGGATAATTTTGCCGATCTCGCTCATGCTCTTGCCGGGCACGACCACGCTCACCGGCTCGACAGGGCCGCCCAGCAGCTTTTCTCTGGCAAGGCCCAGGCGGAACCCGTCCACAGCCACGGCGGTGATCCCATCGCCCTGGGCCGTGAGCAGCACGCCGGTCAGGATAGGCCGCGCGTCGGTGACGGCGACGGCGAATACCGTGCGCTTTACAAGGTTGCGCAGGGCGTCAAAGCTGAGTTTCAGCGTCGCTTTCCCCTGCACCTGCGGCAGATCGGGGTACTCGCCCGCGTCGATGCCCATGAGCGACGATTCGGACAGGCCGCAGCGGATCTGGGTGACGAGCTTGTCGTCGGTGCAGACGCTCACGTCGCCCTCCGGCAGCTTTCGCACCATTTCGGAAAGGGTACGCGCGCCGAGCACGACGCGCCCCTCCTCTTCGACGGACGCTTCAATGGTCGTGCAGATTCCGGATTCAAGGTCATACCCTGTCACGGATACGGCGCCGTTTTCAGCGGCGACCAGAATCCCCTCCAGCGCCTCTATGGTGGATTTCAGACTGACGGCGCGCATCGCGCTCATAACCGCCTCGCTCAGCGCGCTCTTTTCACAGGTGAATTTCATAGCGCTTCCTCCCTTCAAAAAGGAACGTTTATTCTGCGGAATAGAAGTAAAGTCATATCGTAGTAGTAATAGGGGCCGTGGATTCTGTGGAAACCCCTGCTTCTCCGTTCGGACAAGCCCGTTTCCGCCCGTCTTACGCCTGTGCAAACGCATTTGGGAGAAAATCGGAGCGTGTGGACAACCCCAATCAGGACCGGAGAAAATGTGGAAAGAGTGGAAAACTTAGAACCAAAACCGAAAAAAAGTGAAAAACCCTGTCGAAAATCCAGCTTTTTCCAAAGATTCTGGTACAGCTGTGTAGAAAAACTCTGTGGAAAATGTGGAAAACAACGCGCCGGGCCGGAAAAGCACGGGTTTATTTCTCTTTGACGGTGTGGATAATGTCGTTGACAGCGTTGCGGAAGGAGGAATTGGTCTCCATCATGGCCTCGACCTTGCGGATGGAGTGGTGGACGGTCGAGTGATCCCTGCCGTCGAACTCCTCGCCGATGAGGGGCAGGGAGAGCTGGCAGACTTCGCGGATGATGTACATGGACACCTGCCGGGCCATGGTGATGTTGGAGGTGCGTTTTTTGCTCTTGATGTCGTCGGCCGAGATGCCGTAATAGCGGGCGACTTCGGTGATGATCCTGTCCACGACGAGCACGACCGGCTCGTTTGTGTTGAGGATGTCGGCCACGGCGGACTGGGCCACGGCGATAGAGGGCGTGGTCTGGTTGATCAGGTTAAACGCCAGCACTTTTTTGAGCGCGCCTTCGATCTGCCGCACGTTATTTTTGATCTTGTTGGCGAGGAACTCCACCACTTCCGGCGGCAGAATCAGGCCGAGCGATTCGGCTTTTTTATTGATGATGGCCATGCGCAGCTCGTAGTCGGGGACCTGGATGTCCGCGAGCAGGCCGCTTTCAAAGCGGTTTTTGAGGCGGCTTGTGAGCTGCTGGATCTCCTTGGGCGGCCGGTCTGAGGCGAGCACGATCTGTTTGCCGGCGCGATAGAGGGTGTCGAAGGTGTGGAAAAACTCCTCCTGGGTCTGTTCCTTGCCGCCGATGAACTGGATGTCGTCCACCAGCAGCAAATCGACGGCGCGGTATTTGTTGCGGAAGTCGATCATGGTCGCGTCGCCGATGGCTTCGATCAGTTCGTTTGTAAAGTCCTCGCAGCTTACATATAAAATATTATAGTTGGGGAATTTCTCCCTTGCGGCGCGGATGATGGCGTAGAGCAGGTGCGTCTTGCCAAGTCCGGAACCGCCGTAGAGAAACAGCGGGTTATAGGCCTTGGCCGGGTTGTTGGCGACGGCCTGGCAGGCGGCGTGCGCGAAGCGGTTGGAGTTGCCGACGACAAAGTTTTCAAAGGTGTATTCCTCGTTGAGCGAGAGGGTGGAGATGGAAAGCTCAGGCCGCAGGGAGGGAACATCCTCCTTATCGCGCTCCGCGTCCACGACGATCTCGACGGCGATGGGGAAGCCGATGGCCTCCTCCAGCGACGATTTAATCACATTATAGAATTTTGCGCGGATGATTTCCCAGTAGAAAGCGGAGGGAACGGAAAGCGTGGCCTTTTCGCCGGTGATCTCCACCGGGCGTATCTGTTTGAGCCACACGTCCATTGAAACCGGGTTCTGTAGTTTCTGCTCCATAATAACCATGCATCTGTTCCAAAGTTCTTTGACAGCCGCCATTTTAAACACTCCTGTTTTTTCTGGATTCAATCCCCGCCCCCGCCGCGGGGGACGCACGGCGGGGACGGAAAGAAGTTTGTGGATTTGTTTTATTTATTATAGCATATTTCCCCTTTAAAAGCAACATTATCGTTATGTGAATTCACTGAAAATTTTACACATTTTCACAGGGCCGGCTTTGGGCCGGGTCTCTGCGCCCGTCGAACCGGGCCGCGCGGGCAAAAGCCCGGCGCAGACAAATAAAACCGGGCCCGGCG
>USJY01000115.1 GCA_900555065.1 uncultured Eubacteriales bacterium | reverse complement strand
CATCTTTTTCCCTCTTTCCCCTTTGTATCTATGCGGCATATCCTGCTGCTTTGCGTGATACCATATCATTGTACTATGACAGCGGCTGAAAGCAAGCCGTTTCCTGTAGCAAATGCTTTGTCACAACGCCTTATGCCAGCGCCTTTAATTTGCTTTCCAGCAGATCTTTGCTCTGTACGCCGACCATGCGCTCTTTTTCTTCGCCGTTTTTGAAAATAATCAGAGTCGGAATGTTCATCACATGATAGCGCTCTGCAAGCTCACCCTCGTCGTCCACATTGATTTTGCCGATATTGGCTTTGCCGTCCAAATCCTCGGCCAGCTCGTCGACAATGGGGGAGACCATTCTGCAGGGGCCGCACCACGGCGCCCAGAAATCTATCAGAACCGGTTTGTTTGAATCGAGAACAAAGCTTTTGAAGTTTTCTTTGGTAATTTCGGTGACTGCCATTTTAATCCTCCTTTTTCAGTGTTCTATGCTTCCATTATAACTTATCCATTTTTTATGTCAATATAACCTTTACTAATTTAGGAAATTTTTTCAGCCTGGAAACGGGGCGACGCGTTCATCGTCTTCCAGCAGCAGCTCCGCGATTTTGTATACGTCGCCCGCGCCCATCGTCAGGATAAGCGAGTTTGGAACGGCCATTTCTTTGGCGGCCTTTGCCGCATCGGCAAAACTGCTTGCATAGATCGCACCGTCAATCTGGCTTGCAAGGAGACGGGAATTGACCTCTTTGTCCTCAAGCTCTCTTGCCGCGTATATATCGCACAAAATCACCGCGTCGGCAAGGGCGAGCGCTTTCCGGAATTTCGGCATGAGCGCTTTTGTTCTGGAATACGTGTGCGGCTGAAAGATAAGGATAATTTTGTCATAGTCCATATTCCTGGCCGCTTTCAGAGTGGCTTCAATTTCAGAGGGGTGGTGTGCGTAATCGTCGACGACCGTAAACAGCTCGGTCCTCCCCTTGATTTCAAATCTCCGCTGCGCGCCGCGGAACTGGTGCAGTCCGCTGATTACGTTCTGCAGTCCGACCTTTAGCGTATGCGCGCAGGCCGCCGCCGCTACGGCGTTGCGTATGTTGTGTTCGCCCGGAACCTGAAGGGCGATTCCGCACAGTTTCTTATTGTTGTAAATCAGGTCGAAGCTGGCGAAGCCGTTTCGATAATGTATATTGCTCGCGTGGTAATCGCCTTTGTACAGGCCGAACGTGACAACCTTCCCCTGGAATTTCTCCACGACTTTGCGGCAGTTTTCATCGTCCTGGTTGATAATTACGATACCGTCTTTCGCCGTGTTTTCAAGAATATATTTCTCAAACGTTGCGGTGATTTCATCCATATCCTTATAGAAGTCGAGATGGTCCTCGTCAATATTCAGGATAATCGAGATTTTGGGATAGAATTTCAGGAAGGATGCTGCGTATTCGTCTGATTCAAAGATAAAATACTTTTGCGTTCCCAGATGGAAGTTGCTCTGGATCTGCGGCAGGTTTGCGCCGACCGTGATGGTTGGATCGAGGCCCGCGTCCAGCATGATGCAGGAGAGCATGGACGTCGTAGTCGACTTTCCGTGCGTGCCGGCGATTCCGATGGGGCATGAAAACTGCCGCATCAGCGCGCCAAGCAGATCTTTTCGTTCGAAACACTGGATGCCCCTGGCCCGCGCAGCCGTCAGCTCCGGGTTGTCGGCCCGTATAGCGGCGGTGTAGATCACAAGGTCCACGTCCTGAATATTGTCCGGATGGTGGCCGTGGAACACAGTGACGCCGGCCTCCTCCAGTTTCTGGAACGAGTCGGTGTTCATGTCCGAACCCGATACTTCATAACCCCGGGAACGGAGAATCAGCGCGAGCGCGCTCATGCTGATGCCTCCAATCCCAATAAAATGTACTTTATTTGCGCTTTGTATGCTCTGCTCTATTCCTTGCTGCTGCATATACGGCGTCAATCCTTCCTCAGTGTATTCAAACTTTCAGCAGTATGTAACATTCAATTGATAATATTATATCACACGTTTGCATGAAAGTTGCAGTGGTGCACATACTTTTTGTATAAATTATTTCTGATAGACAGATAATAGAGACAGGAGAGTGTTAACTATGAAAATTACGGGTGTCAAAGTTCGCAAGCTCAGCGACAACGAGAAGATGAAGGCGATTGTTTCCGTCACATTTGATGATGAGATTGTAATTCATGATATCAAGGTGATCTATAACGAAGGGCGGCTGTTTGTCGCCATGCCGAGCAGGCGCACGAGCGAAGGGAAGTATCTCGATATCGCCCACCCCATCAACGGTACTGTGCGCGAGTACCTGGAGACGGAAGTACTCAACGCATACAGGCAGGCGAGCAGCGAGATGATGGAGCAGAGGACTCCCGCAGAGGAGCTGTAAACGATTCCAAAGAAACCCCCAAACCGGCAAAGCGGGTTTGGGGGGATTTCGTTATACACCGGCTCTGCTTGCGCACAGAGCGCGGCGGTTTTGAGCGAAATTGCTTACAAAGCAGAGACGATTTCGTACGTATCGCGGGCGATGAGCAGTTCCTCGTTCGTCGGCACGACCCATACTTCAACTTTGGAGTCGTCCGCTGAGATCTTTTCATCGCGACCGGTAGAGCCGGCGTTGTTGCGCTCTGCGGAAATTTTGACGCCGAGATATTCCATATCCGCGCAGACACGTGCACGGATGTCCATATCATTTTCACCAATGCCGCCGGTGAACAGAATGGCGTCCACACCGTTCATGGCCGCGGCATACGCGCCGATGAATTTCTTGATCTGGTATACGAGCATGTCAAGGGTGAGCTGCGCGCGCGCATTGCCCTCCTTAGCGGCCGTCTTTACGTCGCGGCAGTCGCCGGAAATGCCGATGAACCCGGATTTCTTATTCATCAGGTCCGACATCTGATCCGGAGTCAGGCCCTCTTTGTTCATAATATAGGTGACGACGGACGGGTCTATCCCGCCGCTTCTCGTGCCCATAATGAAACCGTCGAGCGGGGTAAAGCCCATGGAAGTATCGAGCACCTTGCCATCCTGAATGGCGGTGATGGAGCCGCCGTTGCCAAGGTGGCACGTGATGAGGCCCAAGTCGCGCAGCGGACGGCCGAGCAGGTTCGCCGCCTGCTGGGCCGCGTAGCGGTGGCTCGTGCCGTGGAAGCCATACCTGCGGATGGAATACTTCTCATAGTATTCGTACGGAACGCCGAACATGAACGCCTTGGGCGGCATAGTCTGATGAAAAGACGTGTCGAAAATGGCCACCATGGGCGTGTCCGCGCCAAACACTTCGCGGCAGGCTTTCATTGCAATCGCCTGAGGCGGGTTGTGCAGCGGACCCAGCTCGCGGAAGGAGAGGATGTCGTCAATGACCTTTTCTGTGACTAGGGTGGACGTCTTGTACACTTCGCTGCCGTGGAGCACGCGGTGCCCAACGGCGCTTATGTCCTTCACCGAATCAATCACCTTGCCCTCGCCGGTGGTCAGAGCATCCACAACCGCCAGAAAGGCTTCCTTATGCGACGGAAACGGCGTGTCCTTCTCGACTACATATCCGGCGGCCGTCTTGTGTTTGATCGAACCGCCGATCCCGATCCGTTCGCAGTTTCCCTTTGCCAGGACAGCTTCGTTGGTCATATCGATCAGCTGATATTTCAGCGAAGAGCTGCCGGCATTGATTACCAGAATGTTCATTTTAAACCTCCAGTTGTTCAATTTCTTGCATAGTTTATTCTTAACGGTTATCATTATAATACTATTTTGACCTGAGAATCAACCGTTTCCCGAGATTTTATTGATAATTTAGACAAAAAATAGGTGAACGAATGTCAATTACGGCCATAATTGCGGAGTACAACCCGTTCCATAACGGACATTGCTATCATATCCGGCAGTCCAAAAGGTCTTTGGGCACAACATATACCATTGCGGTGCTGTCTGGAAGTTTTGTACAACGTGCCGAACCGGCCGTGCTGTCCAAGCGGGCGCGCACGGAGCAGGCGCTGCGCTGCGGCGTAGACGCTGTGATAGAACTGCCCGCCTGTTACGCCCTGGCGAGCGCCGAGGGCTTTGCGGAAGGCGCAGTGCGGTGCCTGCGTCTGCTTGGCGCGGTGGACCGCCTGAGCTTTGGGAGCGAAGCGGGCGAGCTCAAGCCGCTGCGCGCTGCGGCCGATGCTCTTCTGCATCCGGATTTCGGCGCGCTGCTGCGCGAGGAGCTGGCGGGCGGAAGTCTGTTCCCCTCGGCCCGGATGCGGGCCGCCATGCGGCTTGCGCCAGGGCTGGACCCGGCGGTCTGGCAGTCGCCGAACAATCTGCTTGCGGTCGAATATATCAAAGCGCTGCGCGTCAGCGGAGCGCAAATTGAGCCATATACCGTAGCGCGCCGCGGCGCGGGTCACGATGCCGGCGCCGCGGCCGGCGATTATCAGAGCGCGACCTTCTGCCGGGAACTGATCCAGTCCGGGCGTGACTGTTCGCCGTATCTGCCGGCGCCGGCTGCGGAAATACTGCGCCGCGAAATGGACGAAGGGCGCGCGCCCGTCTCCATCGGCAGGATGGAGCGGGCGATGCTGGCGTCGCTTCGGCGCCTGCCGCCCGCCGCGTTCACGATGTATCCGGACGTGACCGAAGGACTGGAAAACCGGATTGCGGACGCGCTTCGCCGCGAACGTTCCATGCAGGACGTGTACGGCGCGATTAAAAGCAAGCGGTACACGCACGCCCGTATACGGCGCATTCTGCTGCGCGCCTATCTGGGCCTGCATGCGCGGGTCGACCCGCCGGAGTATATCCGCCTGCTTGGACTGCGGAAGGATGCGGGAGAACTTGTACGGCTGCTGCGCGCGCAGTGCCGTGTGCCGTTGGTGGTCCGTCCCGCGCGGGACGCCGCCGCGCTCCCGGACGCCGAACGCGAAAAACTGCGTTTTGAAACGTTGCTGACCGATATCTGGAACTGTTTCACGCCTGTCGTTCAGCCGGCGGGGGAGGACTACACGAAATTTCCCGTCATAATCTGAACTTGTCCTCATATATTTCTATCATGAATAACGGTTTGTGAGAGGATGTATGAGGTATGCGCATTTTCAGAACGGCCGGCGTCTTTGGGCTCGCCGTCGTATTTTCCCTGGCCATGCTCGTGTTCCTGGCGGCATGCTTTTTTCCGGCTCAGTCGCTGGCGCTGCTGCTCGGTCTCTCCGGGGCTGCGGGAACGGCTCCCGACGAAGCGCGGACGATCGCCGCGGTAGTGTCGGCCGCGCTGTGTCTTGCGGCCGTGCTGGCGCTGCCCGCCTTGCGGAAAGACGGTGCGCTCGCGGTCTATGCAAGGCTTTCGCTATTCGTTTTTTTTACGCAGATTGCCGCCGCGGGCTGTCTTGCCGTGCTCGGCTTTGCACCCGAGCTTTCGGCCGGCGTGTTTTCGCGTATGACCCTTTGCCGGGAGCTGATGGTGGTCTATCTGAGCTTTGCCATGCTGTTTGTGGTGCTCTGGCGGATCCTGGGACAGATCGATCAGCTG
>USJY01000114.1 GCA_900555065.1 uncultured Eubacteriales bacterium | reverse complement strand
CAGCGCCAGCCTGCAAATACGCGGTCAAAGAGAGCGCAGGAAATGGGCCGGCGGATGGGTGCAAATAAAATACAAGGAGCGTGAAAATAATGTTTGATGAATATCCCGATGTAGTTGGTATAAACGAGTTGTGCATAATGCTTGGTAGAAGCAGCAAAAAACTTGCATACCGTTATCTTCGGAATAAAAGCATTCCGTCCATTCGAATTGGAAGGGAATACAAAATAGCAAAAGCGGATGTAATTAAATTTGTCCTGAATCACGGGAAATCCAGTGATTGTCTTTAAAAATAAAGTTACTTATGATATAACGATAAAATCATAAGTAGGGCAATCTCTACCGAAGAAAGGATGATGAAGTTTGGTAACAGGCAGCCCTCAAATCAAACACAAACTGTTTTACGCTTGTCTCAATGTTTACCCGAATGGAAAAGAAGGAGGCCGTAAAACAAAATGGATTCCCACCGGATTGCCTGAAAGGGGGAATAAAAGGAATGCGGAGCAGATCACCGATTTGCTTCGGGCAATATTCAATCGTGACGGATCACTGATCGACAAATATGCCCACGCAGACAACCCGATTGAAAAGATTTCGCAGGAATTTCCGTCATTGCCGGAGGTGACATTGGATTCGCTTCGAGAAATACTCGGCGAAACGCCAAAAGAAGCAAATCCGGATTTAGAAAGGATTATTTTGCTTTCGGATGCAGCTCCCACGGCAGACCAGGAACAGCCCGAAACGATACGCAGAATGCTCTTTTGCGATTATTTGGTGTTATGGCTGGATCGGCTGGCCCCTACTCTGGATCGGGGTACATACGGCTCATATAAGGGCTATGTGCACGGCCGTACTTACGCCTATTTCCACGATCTCGCCGTAACTGTGGGAGATCTTCGGCCGGGACATATTGAGGCATTTTACCGTTACTTATCAAAGTATTGCAATTTGTCTCAAAACTCAATCCTGCATTATCACTGCAACATTCGCAAGGCGCTTCAGCAGTTGTATATCAAGCAGACCATCCCGAATAATCCTACGGATCTCATTACAAACAGGCCGGATCGGACCATCTATCAAGCCAGCTATTACGATGAGGAGCAGATCAATGATTACCTGCACATCGTAAAAGGCACAAAAATGGAGCTTCCCGTATTGTTTGCCAGTTTTTACGGGTTCCGGCGCTCTGAAGCGCTTGGGATCAAAGACACGGCGGTGAATCTTCGGAGGCGTATGCTTTTGGTGCAGCATACGGTAACGACTGCAAATGTGAACCATACCGTTGAAATCATCCGAAAGGATCGCACCAAGAACAGATTCAGTTTACGGAGTATGCCGCTGGTGGACACGGTGGAAACGGCGATTTTGCAGGCCGACGAACGGCAGGAGCATTATGAGCGCAAGCTGGGCAGTTTCTATTGTAAAGAGGACCGGCACTATCTATGCAGAGATGAGCACGGTCGGCTTCTCAAACCGGACTATGTTTCGGCAAAACACAAAGCGCTTTTGGAGAAGCGCCGAATGCCTCATATCCGCTTTCACGATTTGCGGCACAGCTGCGCAACGATGCTGTTGTCCAAGGAGGTCCCACTGGAAAAATCAAGGAATGGCTGGGACACGCCGATATCAAGATGACGCAGTGGTATGCGCATATGAATGTGAGCGCTGCTAAAAATGAGATGGCGGGAGTTATGAGCGAACTGCTCGCGGTAGAATGAAAAAAGACACAGCGCCAACTGTGTCTTTCAGGGAAAATGGTGCGGCTAAGAGGACTTGAACCTCCACAAGCTTGCGCTTAATAGAACCTGAATCTATCGCGTCTGCCAATTCCGCCATAGCCGCATATTCAATTATTCGGTGCAGAAAGGTTGCAGATTTGTTAGACCAAAACCTTTCAAATTCCTCGCACCGAGAGAGGAGATGGAGCCAGAAACCTTGATGTTACAAGGTTTTCGCAAATACAGCGGTTTGGATTCACATTAGTACCTGAATCTAGCGCGTCTGCCAATTCCGCCATACCCGCGTATTTGATTATGGACACAGGACTTCCCCTGCACCCGCGAAGAAGTATACCCTATTTTTTTGCGCTTGTCAAGTTCCCGCGCAAATTTTTTTTATGTTTTTGTGTTCTTGACAAAATAACGCCTGTATGCTATACTATTTTAGGATATGCGTTATATAAATTCATAATGTGGTTGAATGTTTCTACCAACTGCCCATACAGTTGACTATGACGCCCGCGCCGACGGGACAGTTGCAGCCAAACGCGGGCGGTTCTTTTTTTGGAGAATCGCGGGTAGGGCGCGGCGGTCCACATAAAACGGATTTTTTGATGAAAGGTATCAAACGAACATGAAAACAGACGTCGTGATCGTCGGGGCCGGCCCCGCCGGGATTTTCACCGCCTACGAAATGCTCCAGAAGGGCAGCAAAAAACACATCACCATTCTCGAAAAGGGCAGCGCGATCGAAAACCGTAAATGCCCAAAAAGCACGACGGGCCGCTGCGTCGCCTGCAAGCCCTTCTGCCATATCACCACCGGCTTTTCCGGTGCGGGCGCGTTTTCGGATGGGAAGCTTTCCCTGAGCCCTGAGGTGGGCGGCGACCTTCCCGAGCTCATCGGAGAGGCCGCCGCGGAGGAAACGATCCGCTATACCGATCAGATCTATCTTTCCTTCGGCGCGGACACGCACGTGGAGGGCGTCGGAAACGCCGGGGCGGTCAAGGAGATCCGCAGGCGCGCCATTCAGGCGGGATTGAAGCTCGTGGACTGTCCGATCCGCCATCTGGGGACGGAAAAGGCGCAGGAAATTTATTACGCGATCGAGCAGCACCTCCTGCAATGCGGGGTGGAAATGCGCTTCGGCTGGGAGTGCAGCAACCTGATCCTGGAGGACGGCCGCTGCCGGGGCGTGCGCGCCGGGGACGGACGGAACGAAGCCGAAATCTACGCCGACGAGACCGTGGTCGCCACCGGGCGGCGCGGCGCGGACTGGCTGGAACGCATCTGCGCGGAGCACGGAATCGGACACCAGCCCGGCATCGTGGACATCGGCGTGCGGGTCGAGGTGCGCAACGAAATCATGGAGCGCGTCAACAACGTGCTGTATGAATCCAAGCTCATCGGGTATCCGAAGCCGTTCAAGAATAAGGTGCGCACGTTCTGCCAAAACCCGGGCGGCTTTGTGAGCCAGGAAAATTACGACAACGACCTCGCGGTCGTCAACGGTCATTCCTACAAGGATCTGAAATCCAATAACACGAATTTGGCGATCCTGTGCTCGCACCACTTTACCGAACCGTTCAACCAGCCGATCGCCTACGCACAGAAGATCGGCGAGCTGACCAATATGCTCGGCGCCGGGCATATCCTCGTCCAGCGCTACGGCGATATTTTGGACGGAAAGCGCACCTGGCAGGAGGAGCTGCGCCCCACCCTGCCGGACGCGGTCGCGGGCGACATCACGGCCGCCATGCCCTACCGCGCGATGATCAACATCATCAATTTCATTCAGGCGGTGGATTGCGTGGTGCCGGGCTTCGCCTCGAACGAGACGCTGCTCTACTCCCCGGAGCTGAAATTTTACAGCAACCGCGTCAAAATGGACGCCGCCTTCGACACCAACGTCGCGGGGCTGCACTGTCTGGGCGATTCGAGCGGCTGGACGCGGGGCCTGATGATGGCTTCGATCATGGGCGTCCTGATGGGGCGCAGGCTCGCGTGAGGCACGCGCACGCCATTAGCGGCATGCTGTTTGCAGAGAAAACCGCGCGCATGTATAAATTTCCCAATATTGCACACCAATAAAATGTAAAAAAGCCTTGCATCAAGAGCTTTTTTATGCTATAATAGAGTGCTTTTTTCAGGAAAGGCAAAAAACACACACCGCTCTGCGTCCGACGGGTGCGAGGCGCTCCACAAGGCTTCGCCCGGATGCAAAAACCAACGGCGGTGGCGGGGAAAACCCGAAAAGGAGTATTACAAATGGCAGTCGTATCCATGAAGCAGCTGCTCGAGGCGGGCGTCCACTTCGGACATCAGACCCGGAGATGGAACCCGAAAATGGCGGAGTACATTTTCACCGAGCGCAACGGAATCTACATCATCGACCTGCAGAAGACGGTCAAAAAGATCGAAGAAGCGTATATGTTCGTGCGCGACATCGCCGCGGAGGGCGGAAGCCTGCTCTTCGTCGGGACGAAAAAGCAGGCGCAGGACGCGATCCGCGAGGAATCCAAGCGTTCTGAAATGTTTTTCGTCAACGTCCGCTGGCTGGGCGGCATGCTCACGAACTTTAAAACCATTAAAAAATCCGTGCAGAAGCTCCACAACCTGAACAAAATGGCCGAGGACGGAACCTTCGACCTGCTGCCTAAGAAGGAGGTCGCCGCGCTGCAGAAGGAAATGGCCGATCTCGAAAAGAACCTCGGCGGTATCAAGGATATGAAGACGCTTCCCTCCGCGATGTTCGTCGTCGATCCGAAGAAGGAAAAGAACGCGGTGGACGAAGCCAAGAAGCTTGGAATCCCGGTCGTCGCGATCGTCGATACGAACTGCGATCCGGATGAAATCGATTACGTCGTACCCGGCAACGACGACGCGATCCGCGCCATCAAGCTCATCGCTTCCATTATGGCGGACGCGGTCCTGGAGGGACGCCAGGGCGAACAGCTCACCGATTCCGGCGCAGAAGATGCTTCCGGAGCGGTCGCTTCCCCCGCTGCCGCGGAAAAGGCGTAATTCTCGTTCCCCATATTTTTTAAAGAAGAGAAGAAAGGAAGCCTCTTTACCGGCGGGCATCCCCCGCTGCGGGAAGGGGCACAAGGTATATACGCAAATGGCAACCATTGCAGCAAAAGACGTCATGGCCCTCAGGACGAAAACCGGATGCGGGATGATGGAGTGCAAGAAGGCGCTCGTCGCCGCGGAGGGGAATTTCGACGAGGCGATCAAGATTCTGCGTGAAAAGGGCTTGGCCGTCGCCGCCAAAAAAGCCGACCGCATCGCCGCGGAGGGCATCGTCGATATTTTGAAGGAGGGCGGCCGCACCGTCATCGCGGAGGTGAACGCCGAAACCGATTTTGTGGCAAAGAACGCCTCCTTTCAGGAATTTGTGAAGGGCATCCTGCGCACGATCCTGAAAAACGCACCGAAAAACATGGAGGAGCTCCTCGCCCTGCCCTACGACTGCGGCGATCGCAGCGTCGAGGCGGAGCTCAAGGATAAAATCTTCACCATCGGCGAAAACATGTCCATCCGTCGTTTCGAGATCATCGACGGCGTCACGGGCACCTACATCCACGGCGGCGGAAACGCCGGCGTCGTGACGAAGTTCGAGGTCAGCGACGGACTCGCGGAAACCGCGGGCTTCCAAGAATACGCCAAGAACGTCTGCATGCAGATCGCGGCGATGAATCCGGCTTATCTTGACGAAGCAAGCGTACCGGCGGACGTGATCGCCCATGAGAAGGAGATTCTCACCGCGCAGCTTGCCGAGGATGAAAAGAATAAGAATAAGCCCGCGCAGGTGATTGAGAAGATCGTGCAGGGGCGTATTGGCAAGTATTACA
>USJY01000113.1 GCA_900555065.1 uncultured Eubacteriales bacterium | reverse complement strand
CGGATCCTCTCGTCTTCCAGCAGGATATCTACCTTAGGAATCTTCCGGTAATACACATTTTTATTCATTCTTCATTCCTCTCTTATACCAAGCGAATCAATTTATCACTTTTTTCTTTTACATCTCCGATCACAGCCACCGCAGTATCCATATCCGCCGCGGCAAAGTCCGCAGGGCGAAGCTCTACTACCTCAGAGACCGGGTCGGCAAGGCCGCGAAAGTCAAAGAGAAGATATAGGCGAGAAGGGGGACGAAGGTCTCCCTTTTTTGCATACAAACCGCCGCCGGGAGGGATATTTATGGACGGGCAGACGCCTTATAACGCGCACGGTCCCGCGCGAGATCCTGAGAACGCGTCCGCGCACGACCCCGCCAATACAGCCGCGCATCACAATTTCGCGTCCGCACACGATTTGCCGGACGCGTCTGCGCACGACCCCGCGAATACGTCCGTGCACGTCGGCTCCGCACCCGCTTATGAGCCCGCGCCGCAGCAGGACGGACAGCGGACTTATTCTGGCCTCGATTTTGAGCAGGCGCTTAACCCGCGTAAGGCCCGGCCGAAAAAAGGCGCGGTAGTTGAGCTGTTCGAGTGGATTGAGATGCTCTCGGTCGCGCTTGTCATCGTCGTACTCGTATTTTCCTTTGTCTGCCGCGTCGTGTCCATCAACGGCCCGTCGATGACGCCCACATTGCTCGACGGCGACCGCGTCGTCGTCACAAATTTCATGTACACGCCTGAGGTGGGCGACGTGATCGTCGTCGCCGTTCCAGGCCAGAGCGAACCGTATATCAAGCGCATTATCGCGCTAGAGGGGCAGACGGTGGATTTCGATCTGGAAAAGAAACAGCTCCTTGTGGACGGACAGCTTATCGAAGAGCCGTATATCAACGAACAGATGCAGGATTTTTACTGGTACAGCAGCACGCGTTTTCCCTACACCGTGCCTGAAGATCACGTATTCTTTATGGGGGACAACCGCAATCACTCAGTGGACAGCCGCTTTGAGCAGGTCGGTTCAGTCGATAGCCGCCACATCATCGGCCAGGCCGTGTTCCGCCTCTTCCCATTCCGTTCCATCGGTGTGGTGAAATGACGGGGGAGCGCGAAGCGCACGGGATCAACTGGTTTCCCGGCCATATGTCCAAGACCCGGCGCCTGATCACGGAAAACATAAAGCTATGCGACGTCGTTTGCGAGATGCTCGACGCGCGCATTCCCGTTTCCAGCCGCAACCCCGAACTGGACGGCTGGGTGGGCGGCAAGCCCCGTGTGCTTATCATGAACAAGAGCGACCTTGCCGACCCCGAGCTGAACAAGCGTTGGCTTGCCTGGTACCGCGAGTCGGGCAGCTTTGCCATGCTGAGCAATGCGCGCGCCCGGGGCGTGACGGCGCAGTTCGCCAAAGTCTGCCGCCTGGCGGCGGCCGATATCCTGGCCCGCCGGGAGGCGAAGGGGATCGTCTCCAAAAAAGTGCGCGTCATGGTCACCGGCATCCCCAATGTGGGCAAGTCCACATTTATCAACGCAATCGCCGGCCGAAAAGCGGCCGCAGCGCAGGACCGTCCCGGCGTGACGCGCGGAAAGCAGTGGGTCACGGTCGCAGGCGCCGCCGACCTGGAACTGCTCGACACGCCGGGGATCCTATGGCCGAAAATAGAAACGGAACGCCAGGGCCTGCTTCTCTGCGCCACCGGCGCCATCCGGGACAGAATTCACGATACGGAATATATCGCGCAGTTTCTCATCGAACGAATGAACGAGCGGTACCCGCAGGCGCTGGCCGGTCGGTACGGCCTTCAGGATACGCAGGGCCTGAACGGTCCCGATCTGCTTGATGCGCTCGCCCGCGCCCGCGGCTTTGTCCGCCGCGGCGGCGCGGCCGACACGGAGCGCGCCGCAGAAGTGTTTCTGGACGAATACCGCGCCGGACGGCTCGGCGCGATCACGTGGGAGGACGTACCGAATGCAGACGCCGAAACCATGCCCTGATTACGCGTATGAGGATCAGTGCCATGCCGAAGGCCATGCGGTCGTATGCGGCGTGGACGAAGCCGGGCGCGGCCCGCTGTGCGGGCCCGTCTGTGCCGCCGCTGTAATCCTTCCGTCCGGGCTGTCTATCCAGGGCCTGAACGACTCGAAAAAGCTGTCGGAGTCAAAGCGGGAAAAGCTGTACGGCGAGATATGCGCGTCCTGCATAAGTTACGGCGTGGCCTATGCGTCGCCCGAGGAAATCGACGCGTATAATATTCTCAACGCAACTATGCTCGCCATGAACCGGGCCATATCGCAGCTCTCGCCCGCGCCTGATATCGCCCTGATCGACGGCAACTGCAAAAAGGGGATCGATTATAACGCCCTCTGTATCGTCAAAGGCGACGGCAAAAGCATGAGCGTCGCCGCCGCATCGGTTCTCGCCAAGGTCAGCCGCGACCGCCTCATGCGCAGGCTTGCCGAGCAATATCCCATGTACCGGCTGGAAACGCACAAGGGCTATCCCACCGCCGAGCACATCCGGTTGCTGCGTGCATACGGTCCGTGCGAGATATACCGGCGCAGTTTTCTGCGCAAGATCCTGGGCGATTCCGCATGACCCGGCGCGACGTCGGCGCCGCCGGCGAGCGATTCGCCGCGGCGCTCTACAGAAAGGCCGGATACGCCGTCGCCGCCTGCAACTACGCCTGCCGCTTCGGGGAAATAGACATCATCTGCGAAAACGCCGAATATATTGTCTTTGCGGAAGTCAAGGCGCGGGACCTGTCGAGCGCCTATCTTCCCCGCGAGGCGGTCACGCCGCAGAAGCAGCGGCGGATCATCCGCAGCGCCGAGCACTATCTCATGCAGAATCCGAGCCAAAAACAGCCGCGGTTCGACGTGGTGGAGCTCACGCTGCACGGCGGCCGGGTTGCGGACTGGACCATCCTCGACAACGCGTTTGGGGCGTGGTAAAATGTTTTCACTGGCCGATCTGCACTGTGACACTGCCGCCAGGCTGTACGAGCTGGGCGTCGACCTTCACGCGCAAGACCTCCATGTAAACCTTGAAAAGCTGCGCGCATACGGCGGCACGCTGCAGGTTTTTGCCGTCTGTACAGAGGACACGGAGCGCGGCGCCTCCCGCTATGTCCGGGCCATGCGCATCCTCAGCCGTTTTTTTCAAAACGTGTCTGCAAATGCAGAGGCGATCCGCCTGTGCCGCAGCGCTGCAGAAATCCAGGCGTCCCTGTCTTCAGGCCGGGTGGCGGCCCTTCTGGCGGTGGAGGGCGGCGGCGTGTTCGACGGTACATATGGGAATATCGACCGCTTTTACGATCTTGGCGTGCGTATTGTGACGCTGACCTGGAACGGCGAAAACGAGCTTGCCTGCGGTCAGCCCGGCCACGGCCGGCTCACCCGGTTCGGGCGGGACGCACTGCATCGGATGCGCACGCTCGGCATGTTGCCGGACCTGTCCCACATGTGCGCCGAGAGCTTTTTTGATGTATGCACGCAATACGACGGCGTATTTCTGTGTTCGCACTCCAATCTCACCGCCGTTTGCCCGCACGAGCGCAATCTTGCCGACTGGCAGGCGACCGAGCTCTTTCGCCGCGGCGGAGTTCTGGGCCTGAACCTGTATCCGCCCTTTCTCTGCGAAGGAAAGTCGCGCGCGGCGGACGTGCTTGCGCACCTGGACCGCGTACTGGCGCTGGGCGGGGAGAAACAGGTCTGCCTCGGCTGCGATTTTGACGGCGTGGATATGCTTCCGGACGGCGTGCGCGGCCTGGAGAGCATGGGCGCGCTGTACGCTCTGCTGCAGCGCGAGGGCTATTCCCAAACGCTGATCGACGATCTGTTTTTTAACAATGCGCTTCGCTTTTTTGAGCGGTTTTTATAAACCGGCTGTAACCTTTGCTTTTTAGAACTGGGTTTTCACACCAAGAGTGATAAGGGAAACAATACGAAAGATCAATATAAAGGATGAGAAGAACTATGATGTACATCAGCACGCGCGGCAAGAGCGAACCCGTCCCCGCCTCGGTGGCGATTATGCAGGGCCTGGCTCCCGACGGCGGCCTGTATATTCCATCGGAAATCCCGGCGCTTACCCGGTCTCAGCTTCAGGACTGCATCGAGTACGATTACAGACAGAAGGCGAAACTCGTGCTCGGCATGTTCCTGACCGATTTTACCGAACAGGAGATCGCATCCTGCGTGGACAAGGCCTACGCCGCCGGCAAATTCGGCGGTGACGACACCGTGCCCCTGCATGCGCTGGACGGCGGCCGTTACCTGCTCGAGCTGTGGCACGGGCCGACCTGCGCGTTTAAAGACGTCGCGCTGCAAATCCTGCCGCACCTGCTGCTCGCCTCCATGCGCAAAAACGGCGAGGAAAAGACGGCCGTTATTCTGGTCGCCACTTCGGGCGATACGGGCAAGGCCGCGCTGGAGGGCTTCTGCGACGTGGACGGAAGCAAGATCATGGTGTTCTATCCCCAGGACGGGGTCAGCAACATCCAGAAACTGCAGATGATTACACAGGACGGCGCCAATGTCTGCTCCGTCGGCATTGAGGGCAACTTTGACGATGCGCAGACCGGTGTCAAAGCCATATTTGCAGATCCGGACGTACAGAAGGACCTGCTCGGCAAAAACTGTTTCCTGTCCTCGGCCAACTCCATCAACTGGGGCCGTCTCGTCCCGCAGATCGTATATTATATCGACGGCTACTGTAAGCTCTGCCGCGCCGGCCGCATTTCGCTTGGCGACGAGGTGGATATCGTCGTGCCCACCGGCAATTTCGGCAATATCCTCGCGGCCTATTTTGCGCGCCGCATGGGCCTGCCGGTGCGCAGGTTTGTGTGCGCCTCCAATGCAAACGACGTTCTGACCGACTTTATCAGGACCGGCGTGTACGACCGACGCAGAGATTTTTATACAACCATCTCCCCGTCTATGGATATCCTCATCTCCAGCAACCTCGAACGCATGCTCTATTACCTGTGCGGAGAAGACACGGCTGAGGTGCGCCGCTGCATGACGGCGCTCTCGGCGGACGGCGTGTATGAGATATCCGACGGCGCGAAACAGGCGCTTGGCAGCCTGTTTGCCGGCGGTTTCTGCGACGATGCGCGTACCAGATCCGCCATACGCCGGGAATTCGAGCGCAGCGGCTATGTATGCGACCCGCACACGGCGGTCGCCGTCCAGGTATACGCAGATTATGCCGCCGCAGCAGCGGACGGCGTGCCTGCGCTGATCGCTTCGACCGCATCGCCGTATAAGTTTGCGGCGAGCGTCCTGTCCGCGCTGGGAGAGGCGGAGGAAGCGGACGAGGTTAAGCAGCTGGACCGTCTTGTCGAGCTGTCCGGCATGCCCTGCCCGCCGCAGCTTCGCCATTTGCAGTCAAAACCGGTCCGGTTCCCTGAAACCTGCTCCAAAGACCGTATGCGTCAGGCCCTGTACGCCTTTTTGCATATTTAATCATAACTGCAAAAAGCAAGCGTACAGCGAACTGTACGCTTGCGGATCGGAAGTATTTATGACTGCGGCTTAAAGGTCGCGCAGACTGTATCGGCGCTGGAGCTGGCATAGCTCGGTCCAACGTTGATGT
>USJY01000112.1 GCA_900555065.1 uncultured Eubacteriales bacterium | reverse complement strand
GTTCCTGCTGTTTTTCCTGCCCGTTCTGCTGCTGCGCGGCAGCGGCTTGGACTCGTTTCTGTATATTCTCATGCTGCTTGTCATGTGGTTTGCGGCTGCGTGCATGATGTCGAAGGAAAATAAGCTGCTGGTCGCGGCGCAGGCGCCCGGCATGCTGCTGCTCGTCTTTATGGGCTACTTGAGCCTGTATTATTATTTAATGGTATAAACGGAATAAACAATGCAAAAAAAGCGCGCCGCGGCGCGCTTTTTTGCGCGGGGGGATTGACAAATGGAGGAAAAGCCGGTATACTACTATCCGTAAAGCAGTTTGCTTTACACTTGCCCGCGAAAGGATGAGAGACGTGCAGGAAAAAGATCTGAAAATCGGGCTGCTCTGCGATTTTTACGGGCGTATGCTGACGGATAAGCAGCGAGAGGCCACCGCCATGTACTATGACGACGACCTGTCGCTCGCCGAAATCGCGGAACACGTCGGTATCACGCGCCAGGGCGTGTGGGACAGCATCAAGCGCGCCGAGAGCATTCTTACGGAGCTGGAGGAAAAGCTTGGACTTGCCGCCCGGTTTACCGAGCTTACGAACAGGGTGGAGCAGATTAAGGACAAAGCGGAGCAGATTCGGCAGATCAATCACAAACGCGCCATCAGCGCGGAACTCGACCTGCTCGCGGACGAAATTATCAAACTCAGTGATCGGATTGTGGAATAATGGCTTTTGAAGGCATTTCAGAAAAACTAAACGACATATTCAGGCGTTTAAAGGGCAGGGGGAAGCTCTCGGAGGCGGACGTCAAGGCGGTAATGCGCGAGATCAAGCTGGCCCTGCTCGCGGCGGACGTGAATTTCAAGGTCGTCAAGGCCTTTATCGCAAATGTGACAGAGCGCGCCGTGGGCGAGGAAGTGCTCAAATCGCTCACGCCCGCCCAGCAGGTGATTAAAATTGTCAACGAAGAGCTGACCGAGCTTATGGGCGGAGGGGACAGCCGCGTACGCTTTGCCTCCAAACCGCCTACTGTCATCATGCTGTGCGGCCTGCAGGGCGCGGGCAAAACGACCCATGCGGCGAAGCTTGCGCACTATTTTAAGAAAATGGACCGCCGGCCGCTGCTCGTCGCCTGCGACATTTACCGGCCCGCGGCTGTAGAACAGCTCAAAATTGTCGGCGCCGCGGCGGACGTGCCCGTATTTACGCTGGACGGGGAAAAGCCGGTCCGGATCGCGACGGAGGCGGTCCGCCACGCAAAAACCTACGGAAACGACATTGTGATTCTCGATACGGCGGGACGCCTGCATATTGATGAACCGCTCATGGAGGAGCTCCGGCAGATTAAGAAAGCGGTTTCGCCGGACGAGATTTTGCTCGTTGTGGACGCGATGACCGGACAGGATGCTGTCAACGTGGCCGAATCGTTCGACGCGCAGCTGGATATCGACGGCGTGATCCTCACCAAGTTTGACGGCGACACCCGCGGCGGCGCGGCGCTGAGCGTCAAATATATCACAGGCAAGCCCATTAAATTCGTGGGCGTCGGCGAGAAGTTCACCGACCTGGAACCCTTCCATCCCGACCGCATGGCAAGCCGCATTCTCGGCATGGCCGATGTAATGTCGCTGATCGAGAAGGCGGAGCAGGCGTTCGACGAGAAGCAGGCGCAGGAACTTGAGAAGAAGCTGCAGAAGAATAAGTTTGACCTTGACGACATGCTCAGCCAGTTTTCCCAGCTCAAGAAAATGGGTTCAATCGAGAGCGTCCTGGGCGGGCTCGGCATTAAGAAAAAGGACATGGACAAGGTGGATATCGACGCCAAACGCATTGACCGCCAGGAGGCGATATTGCGCGCCATGACGCCGGAAGAGCGCCGAAAGCCCGAACTGCTGAACGCTTCGCGCAAAAGACGCATCGCGGCCGGAAGCGGCACCAAAGTGGAAGAGATCAACCGCCTGCTCAAGAGTTATGAACAGACAAAGTCCCTGCTCAAGCGCTTTAACAAGAATCCCAAGGCCTTCGGCGGCATGGGCGGCATGAACGGGCTTGGCATGTAGCCGTGCAACACAGCTAAAAGAGACCCTTTTAGATATATACAGAGATAATGGAGGTGAAAACACATGGCAGTAAAGATCAGGCTTCGCAGAATGGGCGCAAAGGGCGCGCCTTTTTACCGTATTGTCGTCGCCGATTCCAGATTCCCGCGCGACGGCCGGTTTATTGAGGAAATCGGAACGTACGATCCGAAAAAGCAGCCGTCCGAAGTGAAAATCGACGTGGAAAAGGCAAAGCAGTGGATCGCCAACGGCGCACAGCCGACCGATACGGTAAAGGCTATGCTGAAGAAAAACGGCGTACTGTAAAGGATGGTTGCAATGGAAGAACTGCTTACGTTTATCACAAAATCGCTTGTGGAAAATCCGGACGAGGTTGTTGTGACCAAGGTACAGGAAAAAGAGGACTCCGAGATGTATAACATCGAAGTCGACCCGGCGGATATGGGCAGGGTGATCGGCCGGCAGGGCCGTATCGCCAAAGCTATCCGGACGGTGGCGAAATCCGCCGCCGCGCGCAGCAACCGCAAGGTCATTGTCAACATTGGCAAATAAAAGATCGGATTTCGGGACAGAGAGGGTAGCTGCTATCCTCTCTCGACTGATTTCAGAGGGGAAATTGCAGGCGTATGGAACGCATTGAAACTGGAAAAATCGTAAATACGCACGGGATTCGGGGCGAGCTCAAGATCCAGCCGTGGGCGGACGGGCCGGAGAGTCTTACGGGGCTATCCGTGCTGTATCTGGACGCGGCCGGAACGCGCCCGCTCGAGATTGAACGCGCCCGCGTCCACCAGGGCAATGTCATCTGCAAATTCAGGGGTGTGGACAGCATAGAGTCCGCGCAGGCATACAAGGGCCGGATCGTCTACACGGACAAGGACGAACGGTCGCTCGCGCCGGGCGAGTACTATATTGCGGATGTAATCGGCCTTACGGTCGTGGACGCAGATACCGGAGAAAAGTACGGACGGCTGACGGACGTTTACCAGGCCCCAGCCAACGACGCGTACGAGATCGAGCTCGCGTCGGGCAGGCGGGTGCTGTTCCCGGCCATCCGTGACGTCGTAATCGAGACGGATATCAGGGCCGGCCTTATGCGGGTTCGGCCGATTGCGGGGATGTTTGACATATGAAGTTCAGTATTATGACCCTTTTCCCCGAGTACATGGATTTTCTGCTCGGCCAGAGCATCATCGGCCGCGCGCGAAAGGCGGGCATACTTGAAATCCGCTGCCACAACTTCCGCGACTATGCCCATGACCGCCATAGCACGGTGGACGACACGCCCTATGGCGGCGGGATGGGCATGCTTCTTAAGCCGGAGCCGATTTACGAGTGCTATCAGGCCATTGTGGAACAGAGCGAAATAAAGCCGCTGTGCGTATATATGTCGCCCAAGGGCCGGGTGCTCGATCAGGCGCTCGCATGCGAGCTTGCGCAGCAGGAGCATGTGCTGTTTCTGTGCGGGCATTATGAGGGCGTAGACCAGCGCGTGCTGGACCGGATCGTGGACATGGAGCTGTCGATTGGCGACTATGTGCTCACCGGCGGCGAGCTGCCGGCGGCTGTGGCGGTCGACTGTATTGCGCGGCTTGTGCCGGGCGTGCTCGCCGAAGAGGAGTGCTTTACAGAAGAGAGCCACTACGGCGGCCTGCTCGAATATCCGCACTATACGCGCCCCCAGATTTTTATGGGCGAATCCGTACCAAAGGTTCTGCTGGGGGGGAACCACAATGAGATCGAACGGTGGCGGCGGCGGCGCGCGCTGGAGAGAACGCGGCGCAACCGGCCGGACATGCTGCTGAAAGCCAGCCTTACGCCCTTCGACCTCGATTTGCTCGAGGCGTGGATGGACGATTCGCCGGCCGCGCGCGAAGATGCCGAAAAAGTACAATAAAAAACAGCCTTTCGTCTTGCCCGGACAGGGTTTTGACAAAGGCTGTTTTTTATTATCTGTCGCTGCATGGCTTGGGATCCTCGTCCTTGAAAATCAGGTCGTCGATGTCCCCGGTCCTGCCCTGCAACTGATAAAACGGGGGCCGGTCCTTTTGATGTGTTTTTTCGCGGTTCATAGCTGCTCCCTTCCCTGAACGCGCCGACAAGCGCGGCGGCCGGAATCTGCCGCGTGTTTGCGGTGATATTCCCTATTATATGCCTTCGCGCGCAATTCATACCACAAAATTTAGTCTGCGCGCGTTCATAGCAGTCTATGCGCGAAGCGCGAAAAGCGTTCCGGCGCCCGGACTTTTCCGGGCGCCGGTGTATGCTTTTTCAAGGTCAATACAGCGACTGGTAAATTGCAAGGATATCGGTCTGCGTAAAGGGTGCGTAATTATTGGAGAGCAGCCGTTGCTGCGTGCGCACCACATTTTCGGCAAGTGCGGGTAGGTCCGACTCTGCTACGCCGTATTCCCGCAAGGGCTTGCGTTTGAGGATTTTGTCCAGTAAAAGCGTGAACGCAGCGTATACTTCCGACTGCGGGCATTCGAGCAGTTGGGAGAGAAGCGTTTCCAGGCGGGCGATGCCGCCGTCCGGCGCCATGGCATGGTACCGCTCCAGCACCGCGGTAAACAGCGCGTAGTTCGACTCGCCGTGCGGCACATGGTAATTCCCGCCGATCGGATAGCTCATTGCATGCACCGCGCCCGCGCCGGATACGCTCAGGGCAATTCCCGCGTAGTTGCTGGCAAGCAGGAAATCGGCATGGAGCGGCCGCCGCGCATCGTCGCCGCCGCGTACGACCTCCTGATACCCGTTTACGATCAGGGTGATGGCCCGCTGCGCCATGAGCTGGGTGAAATCATTGGCCCGCGGGGAGAGGCTGGCCTCTACGGCATGAATGAGCGCGTCAAGAGAGCTTGTGGCAAAGACGTAAAAGGGCAGGCTGTCCAGCAGCTGCGGGATCAGCACGGCCTGGTCGGCGCGAATCGCGTCGCAGGGAAAACCGAGCTTTGTGCCGCGGGATTCCAGGGCGAGAATGGAGAGGTTGGTCATCTCGCTGCCGGTGCCGCAAGTGGTCGGTACGATAATCAACTGCTTGTCCTTAACCGGCTCAATCTTCCCGTCAAACAGATCGACAATGGGCAGGATATTTTTGAGTGCGAACAGCTTCGCCACGTCGATGACCGAACCGCCGCCGATTCCGAAGACGCGCCGGTACGGACCTTTTAACTCCTTCGCCATGTTTTCCACGAGCCGGTCCGAGGGCTCGCCGGTTCCATATTTTTCCTGGAAAAGGACGTCGGCCCCCTGCAGAGCGCCGTCAAAAGCCGGATGGAGAATGTACGCATTGCTGATGACAAGGTCGCCTTTGCCAATCTGCATCTCGGCGCAGAACTGCGCGGCGCTGTCAAACGTATGTACTTCCGGATGGATAGAAAACAGTTTCATACTATGCCCCTTTCATTGTTTTTTTCAGTATATCCATTTTTTATCGAAAAGTAAAGGGCAAGGCGTGAGAAGAAGAGGCCGTGCCTGTAAAAAATGTTTGGAATACGGTTGACAAGTCAGGTTCGTTTTGCTATAATTCATAGTACCGTCTTAAATGCTGGTGTAGCTCAATTGGCAGAGCAGCTGATTTGTA
>USJY01000111.1 GCA_900555065.1 uncultured Eubacteriales bacterium | reverse complement strand
ATGTGCCGGCGCGGCTTTTGTTCCTTATCTGCAGCTTAAAGCGAACCCTTTGTCGACCATACGCCCGGCACGCGCTGCTCCGCCGAGGTCGCCATATCAAGCGCCTTGGCAAAGGCCTTGAAGCAGGCCTCTGCAATATGGTGGCTGTTTTCGCCGCTGAGCAGCTTAAAATGCAGGTTCATCTGCGCCGTATAGCTTACAGCGTAGAAAAACTCGCGGAAAAGCTCCGTCGGCATATCCCCGATCGTTTGCGCGGCGTATTGCACGTCGCTGCAATAGTAGGGCCTGCCGGACAAATCCAGCGCGCATAGGACAAGCGCGTCGTCCATGGGCAGGATGCACTGCCCGAACCGGCGTATACCCGCCTTGTCGCCCGCCGCCTGCCGTATCGCAGTTCCGAGCGCAATGCCCACATCCTCGACGGTGTGGTGCGGGTCTACGTGCAGGTCTCCGTCGCAGCGCAGTGTCAGGTCGAATACCCCATGCCGTGCAAAGCCGTCCAGCATATGGTCGAAAAAACCGACGCCGGTTCGGCAGTCGCACGTCCCGCGCCCGTCCAGGCATAGACTGAGCGTAATATCCGTCTCCTTGGTCTGTCGCCGCACCTCGGCCGTTCTGGTTTGCATGGTCTGCACCTCCGTTATTCATTCATAAAAACAATACCACACTTTCGCGGCCGAATCAAGTGCGTCCGCGGCGGATTGCGCCGCAATCGCGGCCTTATGCAAAAATTCCTCCCTGTCAGCAATGCAGCGTCGACACGGGCGCGGTTCTGTGGTAAACTAAATGGAAAAGGGCCGTACCGGCCTTTTTCCGGCGCCGCCGCGCCGTATGTTGGCTGCCCGCGCGGCGTATACTATGGAAAATCGGGGTGTTTTGTATGGCTTCTGAATTTACGGAAAAAATATATGCTGCCGTCCGCCGTATTCCGCGCGGCCGCGTGGCCTCTTACGGGCAGATTGCCGCAATGGCGGGCCGGCCCCGCGCGGCGCGCATCGTCGGCTACGCGCTGCATAACAATCCCGACCCCGGGCATATCCCCTGCCACCGCGTCGTGTTCCGCGACGGCTCGACCTGTACGGGCTACGCTTTCGGCGGCCCCGGCGTGCAGCGCGAACTGCTGCGGGAAGAGGGCGTGGAATTTGACGAACAGGGCAGGGTGGACATGTCCCGTTTCCGCTGGGACGGTGCGGACTGAGCCGCCATGCCGTTTGCGGCGTGGCGGTATGAATGGAGTTGTGGCATGAACCGTAAAAAATGGAAGGGAAAGCTGATCCGCGCCCTCGTCATCGCGGCGCTCGTGTTGTTGATCGTCGGCGCGATTTACCTGATCCTGACAAATTACCTGCCCGATCTGATCCCCGTCCTTCGCCGCGGCAGCCAGGCGGAGATCGAGGCGTATATCAAGCGTACCACCGGCTTTCGCGGCGTCGTTCTCGTCGCGCTGCTGCAATGCCTGCAGGTGCTCAGCATTGTGTTCCCGGGCGCGCCCATCCAGATCGCAGCCGGGATTGTGTACGGTGCGCCCGTGGGAGTTGCGATCTGCCTAATCAGTTTTGTCACGGTCAATTTTGCCATTTTTACCTTTGCGCGCCGGCTCGGCGGCAAGCTGAACGACTGGATCGATCTGGAAACGCCCCAGTCGGGCTTTTTCCGGGACCAGTCGCACCCCGCGTTCAAAGTGTTTATCGTGAATCTGCTGCCCGTCGTCCCCAACGGTATTATTCCGTATATCGCGGCGCGTACGCAGGTAACCAGCCGCGGCTTTGTCATGGGCACCCTGTGCGGCGCGCTGCCGAGCATTCTGTTCATGTGCTCGGTCGGGCACACGATTTTAAAAGGGAATTTCTGGACGGCGGGCCTGCTGTGCGCCGGATTTTTGCTGCTCGTGGTCGTTTTGTGGTGGAAGATGGAGCCGCTCATGGCATGGGCGGATCGCCTTCGCCGTCGCATTGCCGGCCGTTTCAGAAAATAAATTTGCAGGAGGACGTATTATGATCGTAAACACATACCCGATCCAGGCGCGGGACGGCGCGGGCAGTCTCACCGTCTATCTTCTGGACGACCAGCATCTGGCCTCGCCTGCGCCGCGGCCGATGGTGGTCGTCGTGCCGGGCGGCGCCTATGGCGGCCTTGCCCCGACTGAAAGCGAGCCCGTAGCGGTGCAGATGCTGGCGCGCGGCTTCAATGCGTGCGTGTTCCGGTACGACGTAAGGCCCGCCGTGTTCCCGACGGCGCTGCAGGAGCTAGCGCTCGCCGTCGCGTTTTTGCGCGACAACGCCGCGCAGTTTAACATCGATCCCTGCCGCATCATCGTAGCGGGCTTTTCGGCGGGCGGGCATCTGACAGCTTCCCTCGGTACGCTCTGGCACCATGCTTTCCTCAGCGAACTGTGCGGCATGGAAAACGAACGTTTCCGTCCAACCGGCCTGGTGTTGTCATACCCGGTAATCACATCCGGAAAATATGCGCACCAGGGCAGCATACTCAACCTGCTCGACGACCGTTACGGGGACCCGGAGCTGATGGAACATGTCAGCCTGGAAAAGCAGGTGACGCCCAATATGCCGCCGACGTTCTTGTGGCATACGTTTGAAGACGAGGCCGTCTTTGTCGAAAACACGCTGATGCTTGCCGCCGCCATGCGCCGTGAAAACGTAAAGTTTGAACTGCATATTTTCCCGGACGGGCCGCACGGATTTTCTCTGGCCAATGCCGAAGTTGCGGGGGATAACCAGGCTATGATCAGCCCTGTCGCAGCCCAGTGGTTCGGCCTTGCGGCCGACTGGATCCGTCGTCTGCAGTAAGGGGGGCGGGATTTTTGGTTACATATGCGCTTTTGCAGAACCCGGGTCACAACCGCGTCTATTACGAGCAGTCCAGGCCCATGGCGCTTGCAGAGTTGCGCATTGCGGCGGACGGCGCAGGGTTCGCCTGCGAAAACGCGCGCGTTGCGCCCATTGCGGGCGTGCCGTATTTTCTGTTCGATACGCCTGCACCGCTTTCGGAGCGGGCGCTTCGCCGCGTCTGCGGCCTGTCGTTCCTCTACGCGATCTATCAGGCTGAAGACGGCGGCGCGCTGCTGCGGCCTGTCGCACGCACCGACGCGCCGTATGCGGACGAGGGAATCGGCAGAATCCTCAAATATACGGGCAAGACCAACGAACTGTTTACCCGTATGCTGCTCCATCTTGCGGTCGAGGCCTCCGACTATGGAGACTTGCCCCCGGCCGAACTGTGGCTGCTCGACCCTGTGATGGGCAAGGGCACGACTCTGTTTGAAGGGCTTGTACGCGGGTATAACGGCTGCGGGATTGAGGTTGGGGAACAGCCGGTCCGGGAAGCCGTGCAGTATCTGAAAAAATATCTGGAACGTGAGAAGTACAAGCACAGCTACAAGCTGCAGCGGCAGAGCGGCGCGGCCGGCACGTCCGGCGCGTTCCGCGCCGTGCGGCACAGCTTTACGCTCGCACCGACCAAGGAACGGATGAAGGAGGACAGCCGGACGCTGGAGTTGATCTGCGCCAACTCCATGTACGCGGACAGGCTCTTTCGGAAAAACACATTCCACATCCTTGCGGGCGACCTGCCCTACGGCGTGAAGCACGGGAATGTAACGGCGGAGAACCAGAGCGCGGCGACGCGCAATCCCAAACAGCTTCTGGAGACCTGCCTGCCCGCCTGGCACAGCGTGCTCAAACGCGGCGGCGCGCTCGCGCTTTCATGGAACGTATTCGTTTTGCCGCGCGCACAGGTCTCCGCACTCCTTGCGGACGCCGGCTTTACCGTGAAGGACGGCGGCCCGTGGCTGGAATTTGCGCACCGGGTCGACCAGTCGATTTGCCGGGACATAATCGTCGCGCGGAAAGAGTAGCCGGAAAGTTTGACGGCCGCCCTGCGCATATGCGGAAGCGCGCACAGCCATGCAAATAGAGGCGCGTCTCTCGTAAAAGTCTTTGCGCCCGCGCATATGCGCAGCGTACGCAGTCATCGCGATTTTCGTACGTTTCCCTGTCGGGACCGCGCGGCTGATCGGCCGTATTCGGCCCATCCGTTCATGTTGCTGCACGGTTCGGACCGCTGTCCGTCCCGCATTTGATTGCTCCCGGCGGGTTTTGTGCCGGTTCTCCGCACCGTTCCCGCGCTTCCGTATCGCCCGGCCCGGCGCGGGCCGGGCCCCCGTACCCCGTCCGCGCCGGTTCATCGGCCTGCGTCCGCGCCCCGGCCGCGGATTGCGCGTTTGAAGCGCGGCGGCGGCATGCCCGCCGTTTGTCCGGCGGCTCTTTTTTCGTTCGCGCCGGTTTTTCCGGTCCGGATTTTTTTTGGGGGACTGCTGCAGCAGCGTCTGTTGCTTCCGTGCGTACCCTGGCCGTCGTTTTTTTTCGCATAAAAAAGCCAAAAGCCGAAGATCTCTTCGGCTTTTTTGTTTTTACAGATAGTCCAGAATCGCCCGATAGCTTTCGACGAGCGCGGAGAAGGGGATTCGGCAGTTGGCGGGGCTTGTCGAGGGAAGGCGAACGCAGTCCCTGCCCGTATCGGGCCGGCAGTATTTTCCGTAGAGGTCTGCGGCCCTGCGCCCGTTTGCAAAGACTTGGCGAATATCCGCGTATGCAAAAATCCGGTTCAGATCGTTTGGCACAGGCTTTCGGATGCTCGCATCGCTCGCGCCGTCTATTTCGCACTGGTGCAGTACATCCCACAGCGCGATTTTGTGCGCAAGCGCAAAATCGCGGCGCGCCTGCGCGCTTTCGGGAACACATTCGCCGAACAGGGCGGCGAGCGCCGGCCAGAACCTGTTTTGCGGATGCCCGTAGTAAAACCCCGCCTGTCTGGATTTGGGCGAAGGCATTGTGCCCAGAACGAGGACTTTAGACCGTTTGTCATAAACCGGCGCAAAGGTATGGGTAATCAGTTCCAAATGCGCGTCCTCCTTCATATTTCATATGGAATAAAACATCGCCGCGTACAGGCGTGGAACCTGTGGCGGCCTGCGTTTCATTGTAACACAGCCGGCGAAAGAACGCAATGCCTGGCCCCGGTGCGTGTCAGGGCGAAACGGTATGACGTCTTGCGCCGGGCGATGGTTGCATCAAAATGGCCGCGCGCAAATTTTCGCCTGGGTTTCATTTGTAAACGCGCAGCAGCCCATGGATTCTCCGCCTGATGGCCGCAAAACGGCCGATTCCGGCCGTTTTGCCGTGCATTCGTATCCCTCTTCCCCCCAGGTCGGCGCTGCGCGCGCATTTCCGCACGCGCTCTTTTTCAGCGATCCTGGCGCAATATTCTTTTCCATACCGGCATACCGATCCCGCGCGGCCGCAAACGTCGAGTGCAGTGCGGCTGTATTGACTTGGTGCGCCCGGTTTGCGGCCCCAATTACATTCCAAATGCGTCGGTTCGCCGGCTTTAGGACAGCTCTGCGCTTTGTGCTTTTCAAGGATAAATACCGCTCATAATTTTGGCTGCGCCAAAACTGCACAACTCTGCGGCCTGGCGCAAGAAAGGCATGGTCATAACCATGGACGAACAATTTTTAACCAAAGCGAGCTTGTTTCATAACATAGCGTTAGAGGATCTTCGGTCAATGCTGAAGTGTTTGGGGGCGGTGCAAAAGCGATTTGAGAAATCCGCGTTTCGATTTCC
>USJY01000110.1 GCA_900555065.1 uncultured Eubacteriales bacterium | reverse complement strand
ACGGAGAAAACCTATCAATTTTCTGTCGTTGCCGACGGCGCCTATTTCCGCTGCTATATTGACGGCGTTCTGATGCTCTGAAAAGAACCCGCCGAGCGTTCCGGCCAGCGCGCCCATTGCGACAAAAACAACGGTAAAGCCCGCCGCAAAGCCGAACGCGTTCTTCAACGTTTTGCCGACCGTACGTTCGCCGCCGCCGGCAAAATAGGAGATATAAACGGGCAGCATGGGCAAAAGGCACGGCGAAATAAACGTGATGATCCCCTCTAAAAAAGCGATGAAATACTGCATATACCTACCCTCACACCGTCCGCCCCCGATAGCCGCGGATCCCGTCTATATCGGTTACGCGCCGATACCCTTTCGATTTTAATAGGCCCGCGGCGCCCGCGCTTCTCGCACCGCTTTGGCAGTAGACAAAAATAGCTGCGTTTTTATCCGACACCCAATTCTCAATGGCATCCATGGAATGAAGCGGTATATTCAGACTGCCGTCTATATGGCCGGCCGCATACTCCTCTTCCGTTCGGACGTCGAGCAGTACGGCGCCTGCCGTCGCCGCCCAGGCGGCGACGCCTTGATTGATATTCCTGCGGGAAAACAGGCCAGACAACATATTCCTGCACTTCCTTTGGCAAAATTTGCTTTTATTATATCCTCTCTTTCGGCGGACAACCGTAACTTAGTCACATAAGGCGGCGAAAACCGCCGTATTCCGTGTGGAATGATTATAACATAAATCCAGGCCGCATACACGTATGCCGACGAATTTATTTGCGGCGCGAAAAAAATGCGGCAAAAAAGAAATCCGTTATTGACATATGTCAATAACGGGGGTATACTAGCCATATAAATGGCATATGTCAATAATGTAGGAAAGGGGAAATCTATGCCGAGACCGAAAAAATGCAGAAAAGTCTGCCAGCTGCCAAAAATCAATGAATTTCAGCCGGCGGACGGCGCCTGCGAACGCGTTATTCTGACCATCGACGAATATGAGACGATCCGACTGATCGACAACGAAGGGCTTTCACAGGAGGAGTGCGCGGGGTATATGCAGGTGGCCCGTACGACAGTACAGCAGATTTACAATGCCGCCAGGAGCAAAATTGCAAAGGCGCTGGTCAGCGGCGCGGGCATACGCATTGAAGGCGGCGACTACACGCTGTGCGACGGTGCAGAAAAGCGCTGCGTCGGCTGCGGCTGCCGGCGCCGGTCAGGATGCGGCGGTGAAATATGCGAATAACGGCTTTGGTGGAAAACACTGCGGCAGACCGCCGTTTCGGCGCGGAGCACGGTTTGTCGCTGTATATTGAGACCGGCGCGCATATCCTCCTGTTCGATATGGGCCAGACCGGGTTGTTTGCGGAAAACGCCGCGAAACTCGGCGTCGATCTCCGGGATGTGGACATTGCCGTTCTCTCGCACGGCCACTACGACCACGGCGGCGGGCTGAAACGGTTTCTGGAGATCAACCAAAGCGCGCCCGTCTATATGAGCCGGCACGCGTTTGAACCCCATTACAACGCAACGGGAAGGTACAACGGACTGGATGCTTCGCTCAGGGACAATGAAAGATTCAGATTTACGGACGACCATGCCGTAATCGGAGAGGGGTTGACGCTCTGCGCCTGCAACGGACGCGCGCGAAACCACGATCTGGGCAGCTTCGGCATGGAGGCGGAACGGAATGGAGTACGCGCGCCGGATGATTTTCGCCATGAGCAGTATCTGCTGATTGAAGAAAACGGAAAAAAAACGCTGTTCAGCGGCTGCTCGCACAAGGGCATATTGGATATTGTACAGTGGCTGAAGCCGGACGTTTTGGTCGGCGGGTTCCATTTTTCAACGCTTCCGCTGGATGAAACGCTTCGCGCATACGCCGCATACCTGGATCGGTTTCATACGGACTTCTACACCTGCCACTGCACAGGCGCGGCGCAGTTTGCGTTTATGAAAGAGTCCATGCATCGTTTATTTTATCTGTCTACAGGACAGACTATCCATATTTAAAAGGAGAACACAGCTATGAAAATCGCAGTACCCTATGAAAACGGACAAATCTTCCAGCACTTCGGACATACCGAGCGGTTCAAGATCTACAGTATTGAGGACGGAAAAATCGCCGGCGCTGAGATAATAGACACCAACGGCAGCGGACACGGCGCGCTTGCGGGACTTCTTGCGGCGCTGAATGTCGACGCGCTTATCTGCGGCGGCATCGGCGGCGGCGCAAAAACGGCGCTGGCGCAGGCGGGCATCCGGCTTTTCGGCGGCGTTCAGGGAGACGCGGACAAGGCGGCAGAGCGCTTTGCCGGCGGAATGCTCGACTATGACCCCAACGTGGAATGCGACCATCATGAACATCACCACGGCGAAGGCCGTTCCTGCGGCGAACACGGCTGCGCAAGCCATGGCTGCGGCGGGCACGGCTGCCATTGAAAAATAAACCGCACCTGTACCGTTAAAGGCACAGGTGTGGTTTTGCATTTATACGCACTCCGTACAGACATATTCGGGGACGGCGCGTTCATGGACGACGGATTCGTACAGCCGCCAACCGCCGGCTAGGTTATAGCACGTATAGCCGTGGCCGGCAAGGATGCGGCAGGCGATATAGCTGCGAAGCCCGCTGTGGCAGTGCACATAGACCGGTTTATCCTTTGGCAGCTCATGGAGCCGCTCCCGCAAAGAGTCCAGCGGTATATTGACAAATCCGTCGATGCCGCCGCGGGTGGTCTCGGTCAGGGTGCGGACGTCGAGCAGGGTCACGCTCCCGTCGCGCGGCAAAGACTCCACATCGTGCCAGAAAAACTGCCGGACTTTGCCGGTGACTATGTTTTCGCCTACGTAGCCGAGCATATTTACCGGGTCTTTCGCGCTGCCAAAGGGCGGAGCGTAGCAGAGCTCAAGCTCGGTCAGGTCTGTGATTTTCGCGCCGAAGCGAATGGCGGCGGCGAGGACGTCCATACGCTTGTCCACACCGTCAAAACCCACGATCTGCGCGCCGATCAGTCTTTTCGTTTTTTTATCCCACAGCGCCTTGACCGACATGTTCGAACCGCCGGGATAATAGCTTGCGTGGGATGCGGAATAGGTGTACGCCTTATCGTAATCGATTCCCGCAGCTGCGGCGTTTTTTTCATTCAGGCCAGTCGTGGCGACCGTCATATCAAAGATTTTCAGTACGGCGGAGCCCTGCGTTCCGGTATACTCTGAAGCAATACCTGCGATATTGTCCGCCGCTATGCGGCCCTGTTTGTTCGCCGGTCCGGCAAGCGGGATAAACGCGGGGGCATTTGTAATAAAGTCGCGCACTTCGGCCGCGTCGCCCACAGCGTAAATGCCGGGTACGCCGGTCTGCATACGCCGGTTTACGACGATTGCGCCGCGACTGTTGCATGGAATGCCGCACTGTACGGCGAGCGCCGTTTCCGGCCGGACGCCGACCGCCAGAACGACCATATCGGCGTATACCTTTCCGTCCTGCAGGACAACCGTGCCGCCGTCCATTGCCTTTACACTGTTGTTCAGGTATAATCTGACGCCTTTTTCCCGCAGATAGCGGTGGACGTCGGCCGCCATATCAAAGTCCAGCGGGGCGATCAGATGGTCGGCAAGCTCTACAATGGCGACGTCGAGCCCCGCTCCTTTCAAGTTTTCAGCCATTTCCACACCGATATAGCCGCCGCCGACGACAACGGCCGATTTCGGCTTTTCAGACGCTATATACGCCTTGATTTTCAGAGTATCGGGAATATTGCGGAGCGTGAATACGGCGGGGCCGCCGGCGCCTTCGATCATCGGGCGTATCGGTTCCGCGCCGGGCGAAAGGATGAGGTTGTCATAGGATTCTTCATATACGGTTCCGCGCCGCAGGTCCTTGACGGCGACCGACTTCTTTTCCGGGTCGATCGATACTGCCTCATGCAGGGTGCGGACGTCGATATGGAACCTCGATTTAAAGCTTTCGGGCGTTTGCAGGGTCAGGTTGCCTTTCTCCTGAATAACGCCGCCGATATAATATGGAAGGCCGCAGTTGGCAAAGCTGACGTATTCGCCCCGCTCCAGCAGAATGATCTCAGCTTTTTCATCCAGCCTGCGGAGCCTGGCAGCCGCGGACGCGCCGCCGGCTACGCCGCCTATAATGACTGTTTTCATAAATACACCTCTTTTTCGGAAAGGAGACATGTAAACGAATGGCACGGGAATTGTTTGAACCTGTATATAGGGAGATATTTCCGTTTTGGGACAGGATCACGGACGCGGACCGGGACTATATCTGCCAGAATTCTCAGGCTCTGCACTATCCAAAAGGAACCAATATCCACGACGGAAACGAATGTTCCGGCGTAATCCTCGTCCGTTCTGGCAGTCTCAGACTTTATATGATGTCGGAAGAGGGAAAGGACATTACACTCTATCGCCTGCACAAGGGGGACATGTGCATGCTCTCCGCCTCCTGCGTACTTCAGGCGATTACTTTCGATGTGTTTATAGACGCGGAGGAGGACAGCGAATGCTTTGTCATCAGCGGACCGGCCTTTGCGGCGGTTTCCGACCGCAATCCGTGCATCCGTATATTCTCGCTGGAAACGGCTGTCGGGCGCTTTTCAGACGTTATGTGGGTTATGCAGCAAATCCTGTTTATGAGTATGGACAAGCGCCTCGCCGTTTTTCTGGCCGATGAGACAGCGCGAACCGGTTCGGATACGATCGCACTGACACACGAGCAGATCGCAAGATATATCGGCTCCGCCCGTGAAGTCGTTTCCCGCATGCTGAAGTATTTTGCAAACGAAGGCATTGTTGAAGTTTCCCGCAAAGGCGTGAAGGTTCTAGACAAAAAACGGTTGCGCGCATTAACCCTCTAACATGGCCAGAATCTGCGGCTTCGGCCGGGCGCCTACCGAGCGGCTGACCGTTTTCCCGCCCTTCATGACAACCAGCATGGGAATGCTCGCCACGCCGAACGCCTGCGCCAGTTCCGGCTCGCTGTCCACGTTGACTTTTCCGACGAGGTACTGCGAATTCTCCTTTGCGATTTGATCGACCAGGGGCGAAACCATACGGCAGGGTCCGCACCAGTCGGCGTAAAAGTCGAGCAAAACGGGCTTTTCACTGTTTTGCACCTGTGCAAAATTGTTTTTACTTACACGAAGAACTGACATATTGATTACTCCCTTTCTTCTGTTTGTGTTTTCAGTATAGACGAAGACTGCGCGCGTTTCTGTGACAAGGTCACGTTTTTCGCCTTGCATATCAGCTGCGTCATCGTCCCCATGGGACAGTACACGCACCATGAGCGGGGCTTATACAGAATCATGGTTATAAAGCCGAGAATCGTTGACGTAAGCATTATGCTGTAAAAGCCGAAGGCAAACTGCGCGACGCCTTCAGAAAACATGGCGCCGTGATAG
Source organism: uncultured Eubacteriales bacterium (assembly GCA_900555065.1). Taxonomy (GTDB): domain Bacteria; phylum Bacillota; class Clostridia; order Oscillospirales; family UMGS1783; genus UMGS1783. Next base: position 262 of record USJY01000110.1, on the reverse strand, counting down.
GCCCAATGCCATGGGACCTGAAAAGTCCACAGCAGCGTTACCGTCCGGCTCAGATCCTTTGCGCCTGCGAACACCAGATATGTATTCCAGAGCATAAGCGCAAACATGATAAGAAAGAAAATTAAGAACCCGTACCGGAAATACCTGGAACGCATCCATTTGGGAATATCTCTTTTGCGGGAAAGCCCCAGACTGCCCCCTGCAAGCGCGAACAGACGGCCTCTGCCGCAATACCTGTTGCAGTAGGCTTTATTCCCTTTTA
>USJY01000109.1 GCA_900555065.1 uncultured Eubacteriales bacterium | reverse complement strand
TGCATTCGGACACGGATTTCCGGGCTGCCTTTGTCAGCTTGGGCCGCTCCATCTCAGAGGGGGAGCCGGTATTGGATACCCTGGGCGAGTTGTGGGTAGATGTGTTTGGCGGCGGGACGGTGACCGTCTCCGGCGGACTGACGCTGGAGCAGGCGCCTACGCTTCAGGCGCAGAATGCCTTTCTCAGCGGATATCCGCAGCGTGTCACGCCGGTATCCCACTGGCTGAACGGCGGCGGAATACAGTCGGAGCCGGGAGAGCCGGTGCCCATGCAGCCCTCCCCCAGTCCGGAGCCAACGCCCACCCCGGAGCCGGCGGTTGAGCACATGGCCTATGACGGCCCTGCGCTTCCGGACAATGCGACGATGGATAAATACAATTTAAAGGTACTCGGGGTGACCGAGACGGTCACCCCGGCACTGGGGTGGATCTCCTCTGATTTCGGCTGGAGGGAACACCCGGTGGATGGAGGCGAGAAGTTTCACAACGGCGTGGATCTGGGGGTGAACAGCGGAACGGATGTGCTGGCGTTTGCGGACGGGACGGTGGACTATATTGGGGAGAGTGAGATCTATGGCCAGTACCTCCAACTGAGGCATACGGGGGGACTGACCACCTTTTATGCCCATTGCAGCGAGCTTCTGGTACAGCAGGGCCAGACCGTGAAGGCCGGAGAGCGGGTGGCGCTCTCCGGCGCTACGGGCAATTCCACCGGGCCGCATCTCCATTTTGAGATGAAGCTCAACGGCGTGTTGCTCAATCCGGCCTATTATATCAATCCGGCCTGAGCATGCTGCGCTGGAGGCATGTGGAGATCAGCGGCGGGTTCCTGCTGGTTGCGGCGCTGCTGTTTTATCTGGATACGGAGAATCTGCTGTTCTGGGCCGCGGCGGCCTGCTGTATCGGCGCGCTGCGAAACCAGGGATTCATTCCCTGGGACGACGATATCGACGTTTTTATGCCGCGAAAGGACTACGAACGGCTGCCGCAGGGATGGGCCGAACAGGCGGATACCAGCCGTTACCGTTACACAAGGACAACCCGGGACCATTATACGCGGCTTCTGTTCGCCACAATCAGCGATGAAAATACGACTTTTATCAAGCAGCGGCAGTACGATTTGGACACGGCCCACGGAATCCGGCTGGACATACTGCCCATCGACGGATGCCCAAGCTCCAGATTCAAGCGCAAGACGCAGATCCTGTGGGCGCTGCTGTATTCCATGTTCAATACGAGAGAGCCGGTGACCAGCAAAGGCAAGGCGGCGCGGATTTTCAGCAGCCTGCTGCTCAAGCTTGCGTTTACCGACGACCTCAAGTATAAAGTGTGGTCCTTTGCCGAACGGCGTATGAGCCGGTTCGATATGGACAAGTGCGACAAGGTGACGGAACTGTGCGCCTGGTATCATTACATGCGCAACGAGTATCCGGCCGAGGCGTTCCGCAGCGCCGTATACAAGCCCTTTGAAGGGCATATGCTGCCCCTGCCGGCGGGCTATGACGCGTATTTGAAAATCGCGTTTGGGGATTATATGACGCCGCCGCCGGAGGAAAAGCGGACGACGGGCCACGACCTGGTCTTTTACGACCTGCATAACAGTTACAAGAAGTATAAGGGAAAGTATTATTGCGTGAAATAGACGGAGGTTCAAATGGAGCACAAGCCTTTGATCAGCGTAGTCGTTCCGGTGTATAACGTGGAAAAATATTTGGACAAATGCGTCCAGTCGATCAGGGCGCAGAGCCTGCCGCAGCTTGAGATCCTGCTGGTGGACGACGGATCCACGGACGGTTCCGGCGCAATGTGCGACAGCTGCGCAAAAGAGGACGACCGCATACGGGTAATACACAAGGAAAACGGCGGCCTGGCGGACGCCCGCAACCGCGGAATAGACGAGGCGGCGGCGGATCTTGTCGCCTTTATTGACAGCGACGACTTTATCGAGCCGGATATGATGGAGCTTCTGTATACGAATATGCAGCGGGAAAACGCCGACGTCTCCATATGCGGCATTTACCATCTTTACGCCGACAAGCTGAAACGGGAGAGCGCAACTGTCGATTATACGACGCTCAGCGGCGTTGAGGCGGCCGCGCTGGTCCTGCGCGGAGATAAGATTTCTGTCAACGCCGTAAACAAACTGTTTAAAAAGGAAATATTCAACGGGATTCGATTCCCCGTCGGCAAATTGTCGGAGGACGCATTTATCATGGTAAAACTGTTGGCCGGCGTGAAGACGGTTGTGATTGATACGGCGCCCAAGTACTACTATGTGCACAGGGAGGACAGTATTACCACGTCGCGGTATAAGCCGCGGGATATGAATGTGATCGAGGCGTACACCGAGAACCGCAGGTTTATTCAGCAAAATCACCCGGAGTATATGGAACTGGCCGATTTCCGCTATTATTGGGCGCATTTTTACGTACTGGATAAAATGCTTAAAACCGAGGGGTATGTCCGGGACGCCGACTATAAAAAAATCGTCCGTACCCTGCGCGCCAATTACTTTCACATTCTTCGGAACCGCTACACCGGCACAAAGAGAAAAATAGCGCTTACGGCGCTGCTGCTGGGCGGCTGGGCATATGCGCTCATTACTTCGGCATACCATAAAAAACAGCGCAAACTGGTCGGATAGAGTCCTGCGCGCAAGCGTTAAAGCCGCAGGCTATGCCGGCGGCCGGAGCCGGCTCTGTAAGGGCCTGGTCCCGGCGCGCGCGTTACAAGCCGGCGCTAGCTATATGCCTGCCGCTTTTGCCCTGCAGCCAGCCGCCGGGCGACCGGCGCGCGGACGAAAGCCCCCTGTCCAGAGCCGCACCCGTCCGCGTCGTTTGGACCGCTGCCAGAGGCGCACGCTTTTTCCGGGGCTTCTTTTCCGTTGGAAACGGTAATTCCCAAACAAAAAACACGGCGGCGCAAGCCTGAGGCTTGCGCCGCCTTTGCATTTGTTCCGCGCTCGATACGGCACGACTCCTGCGCTCACCGGTAGGCCTTTGCAAAAATGCCGGCGCAGTCCTCATCGGACAGCTCGCAGGGATTGCCGGCGTACAGGCCGCCCTGCATGGAACGCGCGCCCTTTGCCAGCGTCATGAACTCGTCGGGCTGAATCCCGTAATCGCTCATTTTCAGCCCGTCCACGCCGCAATCCTTCTGCAGCTGTACAAGCGCGCCGATAAAGTCCTCCGGCCTGGCGGCGTTTTCCACGCCCATGGCGCGCGCCATTTTGACAAACTGCGCGTCGCAGGCGTGGCGTTCGATGAAGTATTCCGCAAACGCCTTCGAGATCATAATCAGGCCCGCGCCGTGGGGAAGGTCGTGATGATATGCGCTCATGGAGTGCTCCATGGAGTGCTGTGCGGTTGTGGAGGCGAGCTGCATGGTCATGCCCGCAAGCATGCTGCCGTACGCGACGTGCTCGCGCGCTTCAAGATCGTTCCCGTCGCGCACGGCGCGGGGCAGGTACTTTGCAATGTGTTCGATTGCAGACAGCGCAAGCGTTTCGCTCAGGATGTTTCCGGCCCGTGACATCATTACCTCCGTGTTGTGAAACAGCGCGTCAAAGCCCTGGTAGGCCGTGTATCGGGGCGGTACGGTCCGCATCAGTTCCGGGTCGACAATGGCGAGCACAGGGGTGAGCGTAGGGTCGCCGAAGCCTATTTTTTCCTTTGTTTCCAGGTTGGAGATGACGCCCCAGCAGTTGATCTCCGAACCCGTGCCGGCCGTGGTGGTGATCGTCACAATGGGCAGGCCCCTGTTGGCAAAGGGCTTTCCCTTGCCCGTGCCGCCGGAGATATAGTCCCACAGGTCGCCGTCGTTGGTCGCCATGGCCGCAATCGCCACGGCGGAATCTAACACCGCGCCGCCGCCGAGCGCCACGATGAAGTCGCAGCCGTTTTCCCGCGCAAAGGCCGCGCCCGCCATGATCGCCTCTTTCACCGGATTTTCCATAATCCCGTCCCATACCGCGGTCTGCACGCCCGCTCTTTCAAGCTGCGCGACCGTCCTGTCCAGATAGCCGCCTGCGCGGGTGGACTTCCCGTTGGAAATCAGCACCATCGCCTTTGCGCCGGGCATGGCCTGATCGCCGAGCTGATTCAGCGAGCCGCTGCCGAACAGGATTTTCGTGGGATTGTCAAATTCAAAGTGCATGTTCATGTAAAAACCTCCTGCATTTTGTCGTTTTGTATTTGATAGATCAGATAATCCAGGCAGTCAATCCGTTTCTGGCCTGCGCGGACCGTATCCAGCAGCGCGGCTCTGTGCCGGTTGAGCGCGGCCAGAACAGCCGGCGTATTCCCCCGCTTTGCAAGTTCCATGCACTGCGCTACAGTCTCCGCACTGCAGCCTGCGTCTATCAGGTTCTGATACAGGCGGCCGAAAGTGTCGTTTGCCTCTGCCATCTTCTCACCTCGTTCAGTATGTTCATTCGTCCGGGCCCTGTCCGGTTCCCCCGCACGGGCGCGCGCATGATTCCAGCGCGCCGTACTGTGCGTCTCCAACCGGCTCAAGCCACTGTGTGGACGTGTTTTCACCGGGGACTTCTATGGACAGATGCGAAAACCAGCCGTCCTGCGCCGCGCCGTGCCAGTGTTTCACGCCCGCGGGGATGACGACCGTATCTCCCGGCCGCAGCCGACGCGCCGGTTCTCCCCACGCCTGGTACCAGCCCTGTCCGTCGGTGCAGAGCAGGACCTGGCCGCCGCCCGCGTCCGCCCTGTGTATATGCCAGTAGTTGCGGCAGCCCGGCTCAAAGGTGACGTTGCACACAAGCGGGTTTTCCGCGAGCGGGTGCAGGTAGCTCCGCCCGGTGAAGTACGCTGCGTAAGCGTCGTTGGGCGCGCCTTTCGGGAACAGAGGCTCGAACGCGCCGGCCTGCCCGTCCCCGTCTTTCCAGACCTCCAGCGCCATGCGGAAGGCGGCCCACGCTTTGGGCCAGCCGCTGTAAAATGCCAGCTGCGTAAGCGCCTCGGCAATTTCCGTTTTTGTCAGCCCGTTCTCCTTTGCCTTCTGCATGTGAAAGGCCAGCGAAGAGTCCAGAACGCCGCTCGAAAGCAGGGCCGTAACGGTAATCAGGCTCCGGTCCCGGGGAGAGAGAAGCTGTTCTCTCGACCACACCTGCCCGAACAGCACGTCGTCGTTCAGTTCTGCAAATTTCGGGGCGAACGCGCCGAGCGCGTCTCTGCCCGCAGTCACTTTTTCCGTTGCCATATGTAATTCACTCCTGTCTGCCCGCCCCGAAACGGGGCGTTTCCATTTTCTCCGCCGCGGCGGCTTGCGCCGGCAGCGTGTTCACGGCCAGTCACCCGGCTATGTCGACCCGCCCGTCCTGTACCCCGCCTGCGCACGCAAGCGGCACAGAAGCGCTGCGAACCGGAAATGCTTTTTGTACCCGTTTTCCTTACAGACCGTTCTTTTCACGCCAGGCCGCAATCTCACGGCCTGCGGCCATCCCGCCCCGGCCGTACAGGGCCAGCATATCCGTCACCCTGGCCTGCGGGCAGAGCGCCTTCAGGTCGCGGTCGGCATGCCCTTTTCCGCCGCCGCCGTGCGTTATAAAGGGCGCGATCGTCTTGCCGCGCAGGTCGTTTTCCTCCAAAAACGTTGCGATCGGAGGCGCGATGGTGCTCCACCAGTTAGGCGTGCCAAGATAGATTACGTCGTAATCGGACAGAGCATGGGT
>USJY01000108.1 GCA_900555065.1 uncultured Eubacteriales bacterium | reverse complement strand
TGCGGGCCGTGGCGGACGGAAATTCCTTGCGCAGATTGACCGGAACGTTGAGGACAACCGGGTACTTGCGCTTGCGCACGGGCATATCCATATAAATGGCCTGCATCAGATAGGCGCTGAGCAGCACGGTGAGGGTCGTGCCCCGCTCTTTTGCGATTTTGAGCAGCTCGGAACAGGAGGCAATCCCCTCTATGACACGGTAACGATAGGGCTTGGGCCTGGTCCCGCGCAGCCAGTATGCCTTGCGCGGGTTGCGGAATTTCATGCTCTTCCCCTTCTCACCGTAGCGCCGGAAGCTGTCCTCCTTACGGTGCGAGGTGGATGCGTCATAGTCGAGCATGGGCGGTTCGTCCTGGAACTGAGCGGGGTGCCTGTAGGTGACATAGTAATAGAGAATCGTCCGCATAAATTCAAACGCGCCCGCCCCGTCGGTCAAAGCGTGAAAAACTTCCAGATTGATTTTACGCCCGTAGTAAGAAATATCGAACAGCGGGGTCTTTTTCCCGCGGTTGTACAGCGGCGCGCAGACCGGCCGGTCCTCCTCATGCACGCGGGGGCTGAAGTCGCCCCGCTCCAAATAATACCAGAACAGCCCGACGCGCAGAACGAACAGAAAATACGGGAACCGGCGCAGCGCCGCGTCCAGCGCGCGCTGCAGGCAGCCCGGGTCCACATATTCCTTCAGCTCGCACGAGATACGGAACACGCCGGTATCCAGTTTATCGCTCGTGGCCGGAAATATTTTACCCGCATTGTCCAGGCGCAGCCATTCCACCTGCCTGTCTTGGGTCATGCGACATCATCCTCATTCAAAAATGCCCGGATCGCCCGGTATGCGCACTTGACATGGGCAAACCCCGGGCCAAGGCTGAAAAAGCCGTGCAGCGCGTCCTTCATCCGGTACACGCGCACGCGGTTGCCCGCGCGCGCAAGACGGCGGCCGTATTCCTCGCCCTCATCGCGCAGCGGATCGTACTGCGCCGTCAGAATCAGCGTTTTCGGCTGCCGGCTCAGGTCTTCTGCGAGCAGCGGCGCGAAATAGGGGCTTTCGCGGTCGGCCTCGCTGCGTATATAGAGCTCCATATAGTCCTGTATCTTTTTCGAAGTAAGCAGATAGTCCGCGCCGTTATCCCGCACCGACGCAAACGGCGAGTGTTCGCTGTGGTCGTTATACGTCGAGGGATATATCAGAATCTGGCGCGCAACGGCAAACTCGCCACGATCGCGCGCCAGCAGCGACACGGCGGCAGCAAGGTTTGCGCCCGCGCTGTCGCCGATAAGCGTAATCTTGCCGGGGAAGAATACCCGCCATGCGTCATAGTCCTGCAAAAGCGCTTTTGCGACTGCGTAGCAGTCCTCCAGCCCGTCCGGGAACCGGTGTTCCGGCGCGAGCCGGTACTCTACGGAAATGACTTTACACCGCATATGCTCCGCGAGCTGATGGCAGACGGCGTTATACGTGTCCACGCTCTCGGTAACCCAGCCGCCGCCGTGAAAAAACAGCAGCGTATCCGTACAGTCGTCCTGCTCCGGCGGATAGATCCGCACCAGGATCTGCCGGCCGTCCACATACACTTTATGGTCCCACAGCCGGTACATGGGCTTGAACGGCGCCTTAATTCCCTTTTTGACCGTGCGCTCGAGCCGGTAGTTCTTTTTCACATCCAGATCCGGGTAAGACAGCGCCCTGAGCACCATACGCGCAAGCTTGTGGATGGCCATATTTCACCTGTCTCCGTCGTTGTACCCGCCGCGCGGCGGGCCGTTTGTTTTTATTATATCACGCACAGCGCAGATATACAATGTACAAATGTTAAAGTATTCTCCGCCCCTCGTACAGCGCGGCAAAGCAACCGGGCGAAAAATCGTCCGGGACGCGTACGCCTTTGATGTGGATATACCGAATCGCCTCATAGATATAGGTGTCAAGCGCGCGGTCGAATGCGTCGAAAGTATGGGTGCTGACGTAATAGCGGCCGCCGACCACCGACGTGACGAGCAGCGTGTGATAAAAGTGCCCCGATGCGCGGCCGAGCTGCACAAAGTCGCCGGGCAGCAGCCCGTCCGCGCCCGTCTCGGCGGCAAATGGGCCCGCGCCGGCGTTGTTGTTGACAATGAAGTTGTACAGATACGGCACGCCCGACCATGCGGGCGCGCGATTGTTCGGCGAGGCGTAATACCAGCCGAACGTCGGCGTGTAATTCATCTTGCAGCTGCCGGCATAGATGCACTGGGACACGAAATTCGTACAGTCGCCCCCGATGCCGGTAAAATTGTAAAACAGCGGATTGCGGCCGTTGGCCCATTTCTTTGCATATTTGACTGCGTTTTCCCGGTTGTATTCCACGATTTTCAAATACACCACCCCGCTTTCAGTCTATGCGGGGCCGGCACGGCATGTGCGGCTACGCCCGCTTCAGCACGTATTCCCGGCCGAGGATAAGCGCAAGGGAATCCGCACCGTGGCCGAGCCGCGGCGTCGCCGCGACGGGAATCTCCCGGCCCGCAAGGGCGCGGCGGAGCAGGCTGTACACGCGCTCCGGGCCCGGACCGAGCGCAGTAAAGGTACCGAGCAGCACGCCGGCCACGGCGTCAAACGCGCCCAGCTGCGCAAGCTGGCAGAATCCGGAGAGAACCTGCGCCGGCGTGCCGTGCAGGCTTTCCAGAACCAGGATCTTCCCGCGCAGGTCCGGCATGTACCCCGTCCCCGCGAGCTTCAGAAAGCAGCGCAGGTTCCCGCCCACGGCGGGGCCGGACATCCCATCGCCGGCAAGCAATACGTATGGAAAGCGCAATAGCCCGTCCTTTTGATCCAGAACCGTTTCCTGAAACAGCGCGCGCTGACGCACGCCGTCGCGGCGGACCAGGTTAAGCGCGGGATAGAGAACCGCCGGGGCGCCGGCACGGACGTGGACGGCATTGAGCACAGCGGTCAGGTCGCTGTACCCGAACAGGGGCTTGGGATGCGCCGCAATAAACGGATAGTCGATCCGGCCGAGCAGCTCATTTGCAATGTCGCCGCCCGATATGTCGAAGATTGCGCGTACGTCCGGGGCGGCGTAAAACTCCATTAGGGCGGCAACCCGTTCGGACGCGGGCGCGCCGGGTATACCGTCCACGGCTGGCGGAAGGCTGGCCGCCCCGTCGGATTCCGCCAAGACCCAGCGTTCCAGGGCGGCGGCAAGGCGTGGACGCAGGCCCATCCCGGTCAAAGCGCCGCAGAATTCCCGCAGCCGGTCCGCGCCGGCGACTGTATCGGAACAGGCCAGCACGCCCACAGCGTCCCCGGGACGCAGCTGCGCGCTCATGCGTCCGCCCCGCTTTCGTCCAGCACTGCCACAGCGCGTACCGGGCTTGCTTCGGCGGCGAGCTTCAGCGGCAGCGCGAGCACGGCAAACCCGCTTACGCGGCCGATTTTATGAAGGCCGGTCAGGTTTTCCAGCAGCAGGACGCCCGCGCCCAGCAGCGTCCTGTGCAGTGCGTGGGGCGGCTGGTCGGGCGAGGGAAAGTCCATGCCCAGCATCTTTACGCCGCGCATGGCAAGCTGCTGCGCAAACTGCGGCGTGAGCACTGGATGCTCCGAAAAATAACGGTCCGGCGCGCTATGGAACAGCGCGTCAAACCCGGTCCATAGCAACACGACATCCCCTGCTTCCACAATATCTTCGTACCGCGCGCTCCACCCGATCTCCCGCTGCCCGCGCAGGTCCAGCAGCTTGCCGCGGCCGCAGAACAGCTCCGGCGCGAACCGGTCGGCTGTGCGCGGGTCGTCCAGCAGGTGCATGGGCAGGTCGACATGCGTGCCGGCGTGCAGGCCGGTATGCAGCTCATACGCGTTATATCCATCCCGTTCAAGCATGCGCGTCTGGCGCAGCACTGGTCGCGGATCGCCGGGATAGGGCGGCGTTTCACTGTTCAGAAGGTGCGCAAGGTCGATCCATTTCATACGTATTTCCCCCTATTCAGCCCAAAATCACTTGCTTTGGGCCTGCCGTTGCGTTTACAATATATTATACAAAAACAAGGGGGTCATATCAATGCAGATTCCTAATCTCATAGAGTATATCGCGTCCGGGAAACTGGACGGCGTTTTTGCAATGCTGTATCCGGACCCCATCGCGGCGCGAACGCGCTATATACAGAACCTTATTGCATTTCAAGGGGCGTTCGGCGAAGCGGACGTGCGCCTGTTCTCCGCGCCGGGCCGCACTGAAATCGGCGGAAATCACACCGATCACCAAAACGGCTGCGTGCTGGCCGCCGCCGTCCACCTCGATGTAATCGCCTGCGCCGCCGCGCGGCGGGGGACGATTGAAATCCGCTCGGCGGGCTATCCCCCGAACCGCATCGACCTGTGCGACCTGTCGCCCGCACGCCGGGAGCATGGGAGCGCAGACGCGCTCGTCCGCGGGGTCTGCGCATATTTTGCTAAGCGCGGGTACGCTGTGGGCGGCTTTTGCGCGTGTACCGCATCCAATGTCACGGGCGGCGCGGGCCTGTCCTCTTCCGCGGCATTCTCCGTGCTCGTGGGCACGGTCCTCAGCCGCCTGTACAACGGCGGCCGCGTGCCCGCTACCGAGATCGCACGGGCGGGCCAGTATGCGGAAAACGAATATTTCGGCAAGCCCTCGGGGCTTATGGACCAGATGGCGGCCGCCGTCGGCGGGTTTGTCGGCATTGACTTCGGCGGCGGAGAACTGCGGATCGAGCCGGTCCAATTCGACTTCGGCGCGACCGGGCACAGCCTGTGTATCGTCGACACCCGGGGCAGCCACGCCGACCTGACCGATGCGTACGCCGCGGTCAGGCGCGAGATGAACGACGTGGCCGAAAAGCTGGGAAAACACACGCTTTCCGAATCCAGTCTGCAGGAACTCATGCGGGAACTGCCCCGCCTGCGCGAAGCCTGCGGCGACCGCGCAGTGTTGCGCGGCCTGCATTTCATGCAGGAGACCCGGCGCGCCGTACAGGAAAGGCAGGCGCTGCAACAGGGCAGGTTCGACACGTTTCTCGACCTTGTCAACGACTCCGGCGAATCCAGCGCCGCGCTGTTACAGAACATATACCCGGCCGGCGCGCGGGAAAAACAGCCCGCGGCCGTCGCGCTTGCGGTCAGCAAACTTGCGCTGCAGGGGCGCGGCGCGTGCCGCATTCACGGCGGCGGCTTCGGCGGGACGGTACAGGCATTTGTCCCGGACGAGCTGCTCGGCAGTTACCGCGCCGCGCTCGAACATGTATTCGGCCCGGGCGCATGTCAGCTGGTCCGCGTACGCAGTGCGGGCGGGATCGAACTTCCGACAGGTCCATAATGGAACAGCACAACAAAACAACTGCGCCTCAGGAGTACGCTGAGGCGCAGTTGTTTATGTCAGCAGCTCTTTTCGGCCGGCGCCGACACCCTTTTCAGCCCGATCCGCGTCCCATAGACGCCGCGTCGTGATCAACGGCCGTTCCCTTTTTCGGATACGGCGCGCTCCGACAGACAGGTTTTTTTCGGCTGTGCGCCGAGGCCTTAGCGTCAAAGCAGTCGACTAGGGAGGCAACGGCCGGCGATTATACCGGAGCGAGCAGTAAAGTCACATTGTCTGCCACTCCACAAAGGCCTCCTGTATCTCCTCTAAAAGCATATAGTAGGTCTCCGGATTCATGTTGTTTTCTTCAATAATCTCCCAGTCCTCCAGCTGGTAATACAGTTGCCTGAGTATGCGGTATTTTGTCTC
>USJY01000107.1 GCA_900555065.1 uncultured Eubacteriales bacterium | reverse complement strand
GGCCGGAGCAATCCGGCCGCCGGTTCTGCGTTTCCCTGCAAAAAGCCTGTGGTAAAATGAGGTTTACATATTGTCAGTGCGGGCAAAATATGGTATGATACTATATATATGCTGCATGCGGGAGAAAAGGGAACGCGTTGCGCCCTGCAACCTGCTGACCCGGCATACCGTTTATATGCGCCGGCGCAAGGGCTGCCATGCCGCCGGCCATACCGCTTCGACGTTCGTCCTGCGCGGCCATGGGCGAAGGCAGATTGCGCGGCCGCGGCCCGTCATCCGACGGCGCCGGACGGCGCGTGGCGCGCTCAGCTGCCGGTTGTAACGTACGGCTCGATGCTGGCGAACGTCTCGCTGCTGATCCCGTCGATTTCGCGCAGTTCATAGATGGAAGCATAAGGGCCGGCAATACTGCGGAAGGCGACGATCAGCCGCGCCGTAGCCGCGTCGATGCGACCGGATTCCACCATTTCCGCATAGGTGGCCGTGTTGACGTTGATTTTGCCGTCTTTGGCGTCCGACTCCGCTTTGCCGTCCGCATCGCTTTCAGGCGGGTATTCGCCCGTCTGGATCTCGCCGTCCGCGGGCCTGCCGCTCGCGTACACCGCGCCGCCCGGCGCGCCCGCCTGCATCGATACGATGATGACGACGACGCAGCATATGGCGGCCAGCAGCGTCGCTGCCTGTTCAAATTTTGTGAGTTTCATCAATACGACACCCCGTTTCAGGAGGATGAATGTGACTTTGTTTCGGCGTGCGATATGCTTTGTTTTCATAACCGCCCTGCTGCTCGCGTCCCTGCCCGCGGCCGCGGCCGCGGCCGACCAGCCGCAGGTTTCGGCGGGCGCCGCGGCGCTTTACCATCCCGGCACGGACACCATGCTGTTTGAAAAGCAGGCGGACGAGCGTGTGCCCGTCGCCTTTCTCGCCAAGGTGGTGACGGCCATGATCGCCGCCGAACAGCTCGCGCCGACAGATATGGCGACGGTGCCCGAGTCGTACAAGACGGGGGTTTCCGCGCTGAGCGCCATGCAGTATCAAGTGGGCGAAACCATATCCGTAGAGGACCTGCTCTACGCTGTGTTCGTACAGAGCGCGGACGAGGCGGCCAATATCCTGGCTGCGGCCGTGAGCGGCGACATCGACGCTTTTATAAAGAAGATGAACGACTACGCGGCCGGCCTCGGCGCGACGGACACCCTGTTTACCAATACGCACGGCGTGTACGACGGCGAGGGCTATACCACGGCGCGCGACGCTGTGAAAATCATCACGGCTTTTTCCCAAAACGAAACGCTTATGGAGATTTCCGACGCGACCTATCACCGCGCCGCGGCGACAAATATGACCGGCGAGCGGGACATGTATTCCACAAACTCGCTCATCCACAGCCAGAGCAGTTATTACGACGGGCGCTGCGTCGGTGTGAAAAACGACTACAGCGACCAGGGCGGCTATTCCCTCGCCACTGTCGCGAAAAGCGGAGAGATGGAGTATATCTGCGTGCTGTTCGGCGCGCAGACGCTTGCAGACGACAGGGTCGGCTCCTATGTGGACGCGACCGCCATGCTCGACTGGGCGCTGGAGAATTTCCAGGTGACGACTATTCTGCAAAAGGACGATCCCTGCGCTGAGATCCCGGTGGAGCTCTGTAAAAAAACGGACAAGATCGTCCTGCTCGCCGCGCAGGAGTTCACCCGGCTCATGCCGGTCGAATACCCGCCGGAGTCGCTGGTCTTTACGCCCAACATCCCCGAAAGCCTGACTGCGCCCGTCGCCATGGGCGACGAGGTGGGGACGCTTACCATCGCCTTTGAGGGCGAGACGCTGGGCGAGCGCATGCGCGCGCTGGTCACGGATTTGAACGTATGCTCGAACAAGGGCCTGTCGACGAGCTGCTCTATTATACCAGCCAGATCACGGGGTTTTTCAATTCCCCGGTGATCAAGGCGATCACCGTTGTCTGCCTGCTGATCGTCGCGCTGTATATCTTCTATGTGGTGTATTACAACCGCAAGCGAAAGAAGTATAAAAAAGTGAAAAACAAACAGATGAACCGGAAAAAGTAGCGCGGGACTGCGGTGCGGCAGGAGGAGGACGTGCGGCGGCGTTTCGCCGAGAGGAGAAAGACCGCGGGCATGCGAAAGGAAGCGCCGGCGGGCGCGGCCCCCGGTTTTGAAAGCGCCGCCGTGGGGCGGGAACCGGTACGGCCGAGAATGGCGCGCCGACCCGGCGCAGGGAGCGCGGGCGCGCGGGCTGAGACGGTGCGGGCGGGCCGTGCGCCCAGGCATTATAGACGGTATTCGCACCGCCCTTGCCGACATGCGCCAAAGGACCTTCCTGGCCGGCCGGACGGGCGCAGGAGGGGAGCGCGCACGGCTGAAGGGCCGGCGCATAACGACCGCCTGTGCGCCGCCGTGGGGCGGGAAACGTCCTGCGGCGCACTTGTTACGTATTCATGCTCTGGCAGGCGCGCCTGCCGGGACGGTGCGGGCGGGCCGTGTAATAGAACCGGGTTCGGGCCGCGGCCGTCGGGGAAGCTGGAATGGACATGTCCGTTCGCGCCGCGTGCGCGCGGTCCGTCATCATGTTAAACTGCGCCGCAGGCGGATTGCCTGCGGCGTTTTTTTTTGCGCCGCGGCTGGCCGCGGGCTTACTTCATATTTTTGGACCAGCTGTCCTTGAGCGTCACGATCCGGTGAAATACGTCCGGTTCGCGCAGGTCGCGGCAGTAGTAGCCGTTGCGCACGAACTGAAACCGATCGTCCAGCGCAGCGTCGGCAAGGGCGGGCTCGAGCTTGCAGCCCGCGTACTCGATCAGCGAGTCGGGGTTGAGGTAGTCGAGATAATTCTCGTCTTCGGGAATGTCGTTTATATTGGGAATGGTAAACAGCTTGTCGTACGCCCGGACTTTGCCGTCAAGCGCGTGCGCCGCGCTCAGCCAGTGGATGGTGCCGCGCACCTTGCGTCCGTCGTCCGGCATGTTGTTGCGGGTCTCCAGATCGCAGCGGCAGCGCAGCTCGGTCACGTTCCCGTCCGCGTCCTTGACAACCTCGTCGCAGGTCACGAGATACGCGCCCATCAGCCGTACCTCGCCGCCGGGCTTAAGCGGAAGAACTTGCCGGGGGGATCCTCCATAAAGTCGTCCCGCTCCACGTACAGCGTGTTTGTGAAGGGTACTTCGCGCGTACCCGCGCCGGGATCCTCGGGGTTGTTGGGCAGGGTGAAGTATTCGACTTTGCCGTCCGGGTAGTTGGTAATGGTGACTTTGAGGGGGTTGAGCACGGCGATCCGGCGCGCGGCCGTGCCGCCGAGCCGGCTGCGCACGCAGTATTCAAGCAGCTCGTAGTCGACCAGGGAATTGGCCTTTGCAACGCCCGCGCGCTGCAGAAAGTCCATAATCGCCGCGGGCTCGTAGCCCCGCCGGCGCAGCCCGCACAGGGTCGGCATGCGCGGGTCGTCCCAGCCGCTGACGTATCCGCCCTCGACAAGCTCGCGCAGGTAGCGCTTGCTCATGACGGTATAGGTCATGTTCAGACGCGCGAATTCACGCTGCTTGGGCTTGTGTTCAAAGCCGATATTGTCGATCACCCACTCGTACAGGGGACGGTGGTTCTCAAACTCAAACGAGCACAGCGAATGCGTAATCCCCTCCAGCGCGTCCTGGATGGGGTGCGCGAAATCATACATCGGATAAATGCACCACTTGTCGCCCTGGCGGTGATGGTGCGCGAACACGATGCGGTATATGACCGGGTCGCGCATATTCATATTGGGACTGGCCATGTCGATTTTGGCGCGCAGGGTGTGCGTGCCGTCGGCGTGCTTTCCGTCGCGCATCTCGGTAAACAGGCGCAGGTTTTCTTCCACGCTGCGGTCCCGCCACGGGCTGGGCCGGCCCGGATCGGTCAGCGTGCCGCGGTACTCGCGAAGTTGGTCGGGCGTAAGGTCGCAGACATACGCTTTCCCGGCCTCTATCAGCTGGACGGCGTACGCATAGCACTTGTCAAAGTAATCCGAGCCGTAGAAGATCCCGCCGTCCGGCTCCGCGCCCAGCCAGCGAATGTCCTCGATAATGGAGCGCACGTATTCGTCGTCCTCGCGCACGGGGTTGGTATCGTCAAAGCGCAGGTTGAACAGGCCGCCGTATTTCTTGGCCGTCGACCAGTTGATCCATATGGCTTTGGCGCTGCCGATGTGCAGGTAGCCGTTCGGCTCGGGCGGGAAGCGGGTGTGTATTTTCTCCGTAAGCCCTGCCGCAATGTCGGCGTCTATGATGTCGTGTATGAAATTTGAGTACTCTTCCATATATAAAACCACCTTGTCCGCCGCCGGAAGCGAAAAACGGCGCGCGCCCGCCGGCCTTGTTTTGGGCGCGTCCGGTTCCTGTCCGCGGTCAGCCCTGCGCGAGCGCGTCAAGCGCGCGACGGAGCCTGCCGAGCACCCTGCCGCGGCCCAGAATGCGCATGACCTCAAACAGGTCGGGCGAGCTTTCCCGCCCGGTCACGGCAACGCGCAGCACGGCGCTGACGTCGCCTACGTGGCCTTTGTACCCGTCCGGGTTCTGCCTGTACAACTTGACGTCGGGCGCGTAGCCGAGTGCGGACGCAAGGTCGCGGATACGGTCAAACCACTCCTGCTGGCCGTCGGCTTCGTCGTAGATGCCGGCGTAGCGTTCCAGCACGGCCCGCGCGTCCGCCGCGTCATAGGCATAAAGGCCCGTGTAGTCGGGCTCGAACAGCTCGTCGTAAAAAAAGCCGAGATAGGCCCGCGCCTCGCTCCAGACGCCGATGTCCTTGCGCGGCTTCTTCCCGCCGCGGCCGATGCTCAATATCCGCTCCGCGTAGCCGCGGTCGGCGGCCAGGCAGGCGTACAGCTGTGCGTCGTACTCGCGCGCCCAGTCGGCCAGGCCGTCGTACACTTCCGCCGCCGTCATGCGGCTGACGGTGTTCTTGCATATGTCGTAGAGCTTGTCCGCGTCAAACAGCGCGCCGGAGGCGCTCATCTTTTTTATGGAGAAGGGGAACTCGGTAAACGGTTTTTCGGGGTTCGCGGCCCGCCACTCCTCGTAGTTGGAGTTGAGCAGGGTCATCACATACTCGGTGATGCACGCCGGCGCATAGCCCTTTTCCCGGTACATGGACACGCTCGCAGACCCGTCGCGCTTGGAGAGCTTGCGCTTCGAGCCGTCCGCGTCCCTGGTCAGAAGCTGGGCGATGTGCAGGTATTTGGGCGGCTTGAACCCGAGCGCGCGGAACAGCTGCAGGTGGAATGGGAGACTGGGCAGCCACTCCTCGCCGCGTACGACGTGCGTCGTGCCCATGAGCGTGTCGTCCACCGCGTGGGCGAAATGGTAAGTGGGCACCCCGTCGCTCTTGAGCAGCACGTGGTCCATGTGGTTTTCCGGCAGTTCCAGCGCGCCTTTGACAAGGTCTGTGAATTTGAACTTGCGCGATGGATCGCCTTCCGAGCGAAAGCGGATGACAAAGGGCGCGCCCACTTTGACCTGGGCCTCGACGCTTGCATAGTCCGCATCGCGCCAGACGGCCCACTCGCCGTAATAGCCGGGGTCGGCCCCCGCGGACTCCTGCTTTGCACGGATCTCGTCGAGCTGCTCCGCAGTGGCGAAACAGGGGTAGGCCCTGCCTTCAAGCAGCAGCTTGACGGCGTAGGCGCGGTAGACGTCGGTCCGCGCGCTCTGGTGGTACGGCCCGTATGCGCCAGATTCCGGGCCTTCGTCGAACTGAATCTGG
>USJY01000106.1 GCA_900555065.1 uncultured Eubacteriales bacterium | reverse complement strand
GGGGCAGAGGCGTTTTTTCCGAGGCGTTTCTGGAGTATCTGCGCACCTTTCGGTTTACCGGCGACGTATGGGCCGTTCCGGAGGGAACGCCGGTATTCCCCGGCGAACCCATCCTTACGGTGCGGGCGAATGCGGTCGAGGCGCAGCTGGTGGAAACGTTTCTTCTGCTCACCATAAACCATCAGACCCTGATTGCCACCAAGGCCAACCGGATCGTCCGCGCTGCGGCGGGTCGGCCCGTATCTGAATTCGGCGCGCGGCGCGCCCACGGTCCCTCTGCCGCCGTATTGGGCGCCCGGGCGGCCTATATCGGCGGTGTTGCGAGCACATCCTGTACCCGAACCAGCCAGCTGTACGGCGTACCCGCCAGCGGGACGATGGCGCACTCCTGGGTGCAGATGTTCGACAGCGAGTACGAGGCGTTCAAGACGTACCTTACGCTCTACCCGCAGAACGCAGTGTTATTGGTGGATACTTACCATGCCCTGCGCAGCGGCGTGCCCAACGCCATCCGCGCCATTCACGAAGTGCTCGTTCCGCAGGGAATAAGATCCTGCGCCATCCGGCTTGACTCAGGCGACCTGACCTACCAGTCCAAGCAGGCCCGGCTTATGCTGGACGCAGCGGGTCTGCCCTGGTGCAAGATTGTTGTCACCAACGCGCTGGACGAATATCTCATTGAAAATCTCTTGGCGGAGGGCGCGCCGGTGGATATGTTCGGCGTAGGCGAACGGCTGATCACTGCCAAGAGCGACCCGGTCCTGGGCGGCGTGTACAAGCTGGCTGCGGCGCAGGACGCGTCCGGCGCATTGCAGCCGCGCATCAAGGTCAGCGACAACGTCGCCAAAATCACCACGCCGCATTTTAAGAAGGTCTACCGCCTGTACGACGAAGGTGCGATGGCGATTGCGGACCTGATCTGTCTGTACGATGAACAGCCCGACTTTACAAAACCGATCGCCCTGTTCGACCCGGAACACGTCTGGAAGCGTAAGACTGTGGAGAAATACACGGCCGAACCGCTGCTCGTGCCTGTATTCCGCGCGGGCAGGCAGGTTTACAGCCCGCCTGCCCTGCCGGAGATACAGGCCTATTGCGTCCATATGACGGCGCGTCTGTGGGACGAGCTCAAACGCTTTTCCAATCCGCACCGCTATTACGTGGATCTGTCGGAACAGCTCTGGTCGCTCAAACAGCGGATGCTGGAACAATACGGCGGCTAGACCATGCCCCGCTTGTACGTCTGCGTATTTGCGCCCGTGCGTTGTCCGGCGCGCCTGCGCTTTGCACGTGTGCGTGTTTCGCGCGCGTCCGAACGTCCGCGTTATGCCATTTGTAATCCGCCCGCGCTTTGCTTGTATGCCTGAGCCGGACGTCCGCGCCCATGATTTGTCCGTGTCCGAACCGGTGTTGCATGCCAAACGTCCGCTTGAAACGCAATTTTCTCCGCGCTCCCGTGCCCGTGTGTACGTATCCGCGCCTCGCGCCTCGCGCCTCGCGTCCGCGCCTGAACCCGCGTCTACGCCCGCGTCCGCGCCTGCGCCTGTGCCCGCGCCTCGGGCCCCGCGCCCCGGCCGGCGCTGCTATATCTGCACCTATACATGACTTTTTCCCATCCGCGCCCCTGCGCCCCTGCGCCTCGCGCCCCTCACGCCGTGCCCCTGCGCCTCGCGCCCGCGCCTGCGCTTTCCGGCGTTACGGGTGGCACACCTGTTAAAACCGGGCTTTTGCCCGGTTTTAGAAATACAGACGCTGAATCTGTTCCAGCGCGGCGGCTGCCGTGCTATACTAGAGAAAAATAATTATGCTGCAGAAGGGAGTATCATCTTGCGTAAGCTTGCCCGCTATTTGAAATTGTACAAAAAACAGGTGATCTTCGGCCCGATATTCAAGTGGCTGGAAGCCGTATTCGAGCTGATCGTGCCGCTGTGCATGGCGCAGATTATCGACGTAGGCGTCGCCGCGGGGGACAGGGGCTATGTCCTGCGCATGGGCGGTGTAATCGTGCTGCTCGGCGTGGTGGGACTGGCAAGTTCCCTCACCTGCCAGTACTTCGCCTCAGTGGCCTCGCAGGGCGTGGGGACGGCCCTGCGCCGCGACCTGTTTCAAAAGATCAACAGCCTTTCCCATGCGGAGCTGGACCGGGTCGGGGTCCCGTCGCTGATCACGCGCATGGTGGGCGATGTAAACCAGCTCCAGCTCGCCGTGGCCATGCTGATACGGCTCGTCGTCCGCGCGCCGTTTCTCGCCGTGGGCGCGACGGTGATGGCGATGCTGATCGACTGGAAGCTCTCGCTGATCTTTTTAATCGCCATGCCCCTGATCGCGCTGGCGCTCTATCTTGTCATGTCGCGGTCGGTACCCTATTATAAAAAGATGCAGAAGCAGCTCGACCGGGTGTCGCTGATCACGCGCGAGAACCTGGCGGGCGTGCGCGTCATCCGCGCCTTTGGCGCAGGGGATCGGGAGAAACGGCGGTTTGACGCCGCCGCAGACGAATACCGGGACACGACGGTCGCCGTCGGCAAGATCTCAGCCCTGCTCAATCCCGCCATCGCCGTCATCGCAAATCTCGCGATCGTGGCCATTATTTGGTTCGGCGGGGTTAAGGTGGACGCGGGCGGCCTGAGCCAGGGTGAAATAATCGCCCTTGTCAACTATATGATGCAGATCATGCTGGCCATGGTCGTTGTGGCCAACCTTGTCGTAATATTTACGCGCGCTTCGGCTTCCGCCGCGCGTGTCAATGAAATATTTGAACTGCAGAGCTCCGTTACGGACCCGCAGTCGTCGACCCCCGCGCCGCAGTCGGGCGCGCCTGCGGTGGCGTTTGAGCAGGTGAGCTTCGCCTATCCCGGCACGTCGGAGACGGCCCTGGCCGGACTGGATTTCCGCATCGCGCCAGGCGAGACCTTCGGCATTATCGGCCCGACGGGTTCCGGTAAATCCACGCTTGTCGCTCTGCTGTTGCGTTTTTACGACGTGACCTCGGGCTGCGTCCGTGTAGACGGCGTAGACGTGCGCGACTATCCGCAAAAACAGCTGCGCGGCCGGATCGGGTATGTGCCGCAGCGCGCCGTCCTCTTTTCCGGTACGCTGCGCGACAACCTGAAATGGCGCGTCCCCGACGCGACCGACGAACAGATCTGGGCGGCGCTGGATATGGCGCAGGCGTCGGAGTTCGTATCCCGCCTGCGCGACGGGCTGGACACGCAGGTGGAGCAGGGCGGCCTGAACTTCTCAGGCGGCCAGCGCCAGCGTCTGACCATTGCCCGCGCCCTTGTGGGCGACCCGGAAATTTTGATTCTGGACGACAGCGCAAGCGCCCTGGATTTCGCCACGGAAGCCGCGCTGCGCCGCGCGCTGCGCGAACGGCGCGGCAGGGGCGCGACGATTCTCATTTCGCAGCGTCTGCACACCATCCGCGGCGCGGACCAGATCCTTGTACTCGACGACGGCGCCGTATGCGGCCTCGGCGATCATGACACGCTGTACGCGACCTGCCCTGCCTACCGGGAGATCTGCCAGACGCAGTTGGAGACGGAGGAGGCGGGCGCATGAATATGAAAAAAGGCGTGCTTGCGCGCATGCTCACCTATACAAGGCCCTACGGTCTCTATTTGGCGCTGGCGGTCGTATTCGCCGTACTGCAGGTGCTGCTGACCCTGTATGCGCCGGTACTCAGCGGCCGGGCCATTGACTTTATCATCGGTCCGGGAAACGTGGACTTCCCTGTGATATTGAAAATACTTATCCAGTTCTCCGTCGTAATCCTGCTTTCGGCCGGCTTCCAGTGGCTTATGTCCCTGTGCACCAATATCGTGACGGGCAATACGGTGCGCGACATCCGTGAGGCTGCTTTCGGCAAGCTCGAGCAAATTCCGCTGTCCTATATCGACGGCGCTGCGCGCGGCGACCTGATGAGCCGGATCGTGACCGATGTGGACATGATATCCGACGGCCTGCTGCAGGGCTTTTCACAGCTGTTCACCGGCGTTGTAACCGTGTTTGGAACCATTGGATTCATGCTCTCGCTCAGCCCCGCCATTACCGCGGTCGTGGTTGTGATAACGCCCGTCAGCCTGTTCGTGTCGGGATTTATCGCACGCGGCGTATCCCGTACCTTCCGCGAGCAGTCGACCATTCGCGGCCGGCTCGGGGGATTGATTGAAGAGATCCTCGGCAACCAGCCGGTCGTAAAGGCCTTCGGATACGAGCAGCGCGCCCAGGCGCGGTTCGACGAGGTCAACGAGCATCTGAACAAAGTGGGCCTGCGCGCACAGTTTTTCTCGGCTATGGTCAACCCCTGCACCCGGTTTGTCAACGGCCTGGTCTACGCGGCGGTCGGTATCTTCGGCGCGCTGCGCGTTATTGCGGGCGGATTGTCCGTAGGCGGTCTGTCAGCCTTTCTCGTTTATGCAAACCAGTATACGAAGCCCTTTAACGAGATTTCGGGCGTCGTCGCCGAACTGCAGTCCGCCATTGCGGGCGCGCGGCGCGTGTTTGAACTGCTCGACGTGGAGCCCGAGCCGCCCGACGCGCCGGACGCCAAAGCGCTTGAAACCTGCGCCGGCCGTGTAGAACTTGACGACGTGTCCTTTTCCTATCGAAAAGATGAGAAGCTGATCGAGCATATGAGCTTTCGCGTGGAGCCGGGCCAGCGGATCGCCATCGTCGGCCCGACCGGCTGCGGTAAGACGACGCTGATCAATCTGCTCATGCGTTTTTACGACGTAGACGGCGGCGAAATCCGGGTGGACGGCGTGCCGATCGACCGGCTGCAGCGAAAATCCCTGCGCGTCCACTACGGCATGGTGCTGCAGGACAGCTGGCTTTTCTCGGGCAGCATCCGCGACAATATCGCTTACGGACGCGAAGACGCGACCATGGATGAGATTGTGGCGGCTGCCAAAGCCGCGTATGCCCACGGCTTTATCAAGCGCCTGCCGCAGGGCTACGACACCCGCATCGGCGAGAGCGACGGAAATATCTCGCAGGGCCAGAAACAGCTGCTCTGCATCGCGCGCGTCATGCTTACCCGACCGCCCATGCTCATTCTGGACGAAGCGACGAGCTCAATCGACACCCGCACCGAGGTTCGCGTCCAAAAGGCCTTTGCCGCCATGATGGAGGGCCGCACCAGCTTTATAGTGGCCCATCGCCTGTCCACCATCCGCAGCGCGGACTGCATTCTCGTCATGCGCGACGGCCGGATTATTGAGCGCGGCACGCACGAACAGCTGATGGCCGCGGACGGGTTTTACCGACAGCTCTATAACAGCCAGTTTGACACAAGCGCCCTCTGATGTAGATACCAATCAAAATCCGAGGTTTCCGGCGCGCACCCGTGCGGCCGGCGCGGTCGAACCGCCCGCCATCCGCGAAGGGCCCAGGCGACGTCCCGCCCAGCGCGCAAAGTGCCCCTTGTCAATCCCACCGCGTTTTTCGTCAAAAAGGCCCCCCGCAACGTCCGGTATGGCGTTCAGTCGGCACGTCGGGAGCGGGTTGATGGCGGCGCGCGGGGCAGCACAAATCAATGGCGTGAAAAAAGGCGCCGGCTACAGCCGGCGCCTTTTTGTAATGAATTGTAACGATTGTGATACTATATTGTAACGTATATTACATTAAATTGCAAAATGTAACCAAAATGCAAACAAATGTTATTGTTATTTAGTTGACATTTCGGTTTTTCTTTTTATATACTATAAGCGCAGACAACGCTTTGGCAGGCGCACACGGCCCTGGCGGCTTTGTG
>USJY01000105.1 GCA_900555065.1 uncultured Eubacteriales bacterium | reverse complement strand
ACGAAAGGGCGCGCGGGTACGCGGCGCAGCGTGCGACTGCCAGGCGCGCTCGGCTTCGCAATGGGATATGGCAGGCAGACGCGCGCAGAAAGCCGTCCGGCGCCGTGCGGCGGCAAAAATCTGAACCGCGAGGCGGCGGCCGGCCATCCGGCACAAAGACATGCGCAGGATGTCCCTGCGGTCGCGCGCATTGCGCGGGATGTACGCGGCGGCCGGGCCAGAAAACGCATCCGGCCTGCAGGCTACGAAAGGGCGCGCGGGTACGCGGCGCAGCGTGCGACTGCCAGGCGCGCTCGGCTCCGCAATGGGATATGGGAGGCAGACGCGCGGGGAGAGCCCGTCCGGCGCGCCGTGCGGCGGCCATGTACGACTGGGAAGGGAGATACCAATGAAAATACAAAGGGCTGCGGAGGACTATCTGGAGGCGATGCTGATCGTCAAAGAGCGCTGCGGCTATATTCGCTCCGTCGACGTGGCGCGGCAGCTGGGTGTGACCAAACCGAGCGTGAGCTGCGCCACAAAGCGGCTGCGGGAAAACGGGCTGATTGTCATGGACAGCGGCGGATATATTTCGCTGACCAAAGCGGGAATGGAGATAGCGGTGCGCATCTATGCCCGGCACAGGCTGCTGACCGAATTTTTGACCGCGCTCGGCGTGGACCCACAGACTGCGGCTGAAGACGCGTGCCGCCTGGAGCACGACCTGAGCGAGGCCTCCTTCGCCGCCATACGCCGCCACGCCGCCCGATTCGGCGCGGGAGAAAAGGACGGCGGCGCGTAGCGGCGGGCGGGCACGGCGTTCGGTACGGATGCGGCCAATAGCGGCGCGCAGGGCCCCGGATGGAAAACGGGGGCGGCTGCGCCGTTTTACGGCGGCGTAGAAAGGGAGTGCGCATATGAACGATACGCTCAAAGTAGTTGCCGGTATTTTTATCCCGTTTGCAGGCACGGTGCTCGGCGCGGGCACGGCGTTTTTCATGCGGGGTGGACTGCGGCCGCGGCTGCAGAAATTGCTGCTGGGCTTTGCCGCGGGCGTGATGATCGCGGCGGCGGTCTGGTCCCTGCTCATCCCCGCGATTGAGATGGCGGAAGCCGGCGGCGGCCCGGCCTGGCTGCCGGCGGTGGCCGGGTTTCTTGCAGGCGCGGGTTTTTTGTTCGCGCTGGATTCGCTTGTTCCGCACCTGCATCTGAACGCCGAGCGGCCGGAAGGAAGGCCCAGCGGCGCGGGCCGGTCCGCCATGCTGGTGCTGGCTGTGACGCTGCACAACATACCGGAAGGGATGGCTGTGGGCGTTGCGCTGGCGGGCATGCTGGCGGGCGGCGAAGTGATCACGGTGGCCGGAGCCTTTGCGCTGGCCGTGGGTATCGCGATCCAGAACTTTCCGGAGGGTGCGATTATCTCCATGCCGCTTGTGGGGGCGGGCCTGTCCCGCAGAAAGGCGTTTTGCTACGGGCTGCTGTCGGGGATTGTGGAGCCGGTCGGCGCGGCGGTTACCATACTGCTCACGTCAATCGTTACGCCCGTTCTGCCCTATGTCCTTGCCTTTGCGGCCGGGGCCATGATTTATGTGGTGGTGGAGGAGCTGATTCCGGAGGCGCAGGCAGGCGCGCACAGCAACGCAGGCACGGTCGGAGCCGCGCTGGGTTTTGCATTGATGATGCTGCTGGACGTTGCGCTCGGGTAAAAGGCGACGGCGTGGGCCGGAAATATTCCGTCGCCGCCGCGCATAAAACGTAAAACGGCCCGCCCCGAAAACCCGGGGCGGGCCGCTTCGCTGCGGTTATTCGGCTTCGGAAGCCTCCATATAACAGGTACTGAGATTGTTCGTGATCGCGCTTCTTGCGGAGGCGGCGACCAGATATACCGTATCCGAGCCTGACACGGACAGATAATCGCCCTCGCCGGCCTCGGAATAGTCGCCGATGAGCAGGGTGACGGACGAGCCGTCCCGCAGCGTCAGCTGGATCCGGAGGACGGGTTCGTCCAGTCCGTATTCGGCGAGGGATTCAGGGTGGTCGCTGACGACCCGTTTCGCCGTCCAGTTTGCGCAGACGGTTGCGAGCGCATCCATACTGCTCTGTTCCAGAGGCCGGTCCGCGCCGGTCGCGTCCTGCCACTCGTCCGATGCAAACGTGAAAGCGTGGGACGCGCCGTCCGCATCGAACTGCATGCCGATGATTTCAGCGCTGTCGGTCCGGTAGACGGAGATGGTTTCGGCCTCGCTCTGCGCTTCCCCGTCTTCGTCCCCGAACAGGTGGCTGACGAGCAGAAAGCAGCCGACGGCTACGGCGAGCGCGGCGACCAGAAGGAGTAATCTGACGCTCTTTTTCATACTCGTTTTCTCCGTATAACATAAACGACGATACCGGCTGCGAGTACGGCGAGAGGCAGCGCGACGGTAAACACGATGCTCCACGCCGTTGCCGCGCCCGCGGTCAGGGTCAGGTAGTTGTTTGTAATCGCAGCGGAACGAATGGTCACGGAGCTGTCCTTGCCGGTCAGCCAGCCGAGGCTGTTGAGAATAAAGCCCGTGTTCGCGCCGGAGACAATGCTGTCCGCACTGTCTTCGGTGATGGATCCGCTTGCGACCCAGATAAACCGGGCCTGGCCGTCCTCGTTGTCCTCCGTGACGGCGTAGGCGAGGGCAAACGGACCGTCGATATCGCCCTCTTCCTTTTCCGTGGTGTCCAGCTCTGTGCCCTTGAGTTTGGATATGGCGTCTTTCGACGTCTGCATCAGCGACGTAAAGTTCAGCGTGTCGCGCGCATCGTCCAGGGTGGTCAGGCCCTGCGCGCCCGGGACGAGGATATAGGACTGTTCGTGGGTCAGCGGCGAGGTGATTTCATGTTCGCCGAGCACCGGCAGCAGGAAGAGCGGGTAGCCGGAGATATAGTAGCTGGCGTTGCGTTCGACTACGAGCCCGTCCACGGGCGCGAGACCATAGTCCGCCGCGAGTGCGCACAGGTTGGTAAGCTCGCCCGCCGGGTATTCCGTGAACAGCATCAGCGCGCCGCCGCCCTCCAGGTAGGAGGCGAGCTTAGCCGCGTCGTCCTCGGAAAGGTCGGAGGACGGGCGGTGGATGAGCACGCAGTCCGCATCCTCCGGGACGCTGTCCATAGACAGCAGGGACAGATCGGCTAGCTCAAAATTATCGTTTTCTATGCTCTCGGTCAGGGCGGCGGACAGCTCCGTCTCCCCGTGCCCGACAAGCCGGTAGATTTTGGGCAGCGCGTCGGTCGTCACCCTGTCAAGCGCGCCGGTAATAAGGGATTCGCCCTCGAAATAATACTGGTACGAGCCGTCTGTGGAAAGCTCTGTCCGGTACAGGCTGGAGCTGCTCACTGTCGCCGTGCGCCGCGCGCTCTCGACAATGACGCCGTAGCCGAGCTGCTCGTCGGTGTACTGCTGGACAAAGCCGGGATTGGCCACCGGATCGCGTACCTCGACGGTGATATTGGAGTTCAGGGCACGGTACTGCAGCGCCAGCTCGTACACTGTTTCGCCGTTTGAGCCGCTCTGAAGCACATAGATCGTCACGGGCTCGTCTATGCTTTTTACGAGTTCTTTGGACTGGTCGGACAGGGAGAACATGCCCGTGTCCGTCATATCGAACTTTGTCCAGTTGGCGGGCAGCGCGCCGACCGCCAGGTTCAGCGCGAACACGATTACAATGACGATGACGCTTGCAAGCAGGCTGTAGCCGCCGCTCTTGAAGGCCTTTGAGCCAAAGGCTTTTGTGATTTTTCCCTTGACGCTGCGCTCACCAGCCATCAGCTCCACCTCCGTTTCTCAACTGACTGTACGCTCAAAAACAAAAACAGGGCGATAACGCTCAGGTAACAGACGACGGAGCCCAGGTCAAATATCCCGTTGAGAACGACGGTGGACCGGCTGAACAGGGAAATGCCGGACAGGAAGGTCTGGATGGCGCCTTCGAACAGGGTGGGTTTGAGGAAATAGGCGACGAGCAGGCCCGCCTCCAGTACGGCGAAGGCGATCCCGGCCGCAACGGGGTTTTTCGTCATGTACCACAGAATCAGCGCCAGCAGCAGGGCCATAATGGAGAAGGCCATGAGCGAGGCGAAAGCGGTGCTTGAAATGATAGACGAAATGCCTTCCAGCATATAAAAGAACAGCAGCGCGCAAAAGCTGATGGCCGCCGCAATGAACTGGTTGCTCGTCAGGGTGGACAGAAACATGCCGATGGCGATAAAGGCCGCACCCATGAGGAAAAAGATAAAGATATAGCTGTATGTGAGCAGGAAGGGGACCTCGCCGTAGAGGGACAAAATCAGCGGATAGAGACAGCAGATCCCCAGCGCCGCCGCAAACACGGTGAGCATGGCGAGGTATTTGCCCGCCACCATGCCGCTGACGCGGACCGGACTGGAATAGAGCAGCTTATCGGTGTTCTGCCGCCGCTCCTGCGCAAAGGAGCGCATGGTGAGCAGGGGGATTGCGATGAGGAACACGATGCTCATATTGTACAGGGACAGCTCAAAGCTCGGAATGCGGTTGACCAGGTTCAGGTAGGCTGTATAGACCCCGGCCGCGGCCAGAAACAGCGCGATAAACACCGGACCGATCAGCCCTTTGAAATAAGCGCGGACCTCGCGTTTGTATATTGCTTTCACGATTGGGCCCCTCCTTCCTCTTCCGTTACAGCGGGCTGGCCGCCGGGTTCGTCCGCATCGGTTGTGGGTTCTGGCTCGTCCGCGCCGTGTTCACCCGCGCCGGTCGCGGGTTCGGGCTCGTCCGCATCGGTTTCGTTCGCATCGGTTGTGGGTTCGGGTTCGCCCGCATCGGTTTCGTCCGCGCCGGTCGTGGGTTTGGGCTCGTCCGCGCCGGGCTCGTCCGAAGCGGAAGCGGCCCGGTCCGCACTGTCGGTCAGACGCAGGAAAATCTCCTCCAGGCTCGCGGTCTGCTCAGTCGTGTTGCGAATGGGGCAGCCCGCTTTGGCAAGTACGAAAAAGATATCGTCGCGCGCCGCATCGTCTTCAATCTCAAGGGTGGCCGTCACCGCGTTTTCGCCCGATTCGACAACGGTGTGGACGCGGACTTTGCCGACCTGTGCAAGCGCCTTCTTCACCGCCGCGCGCCGGCCGCCGATTTCCATGACGAGGGTGATGCCGCCGTGCATTTTCTTCGACAGATTCTCCGGCGTGTCCTCAGCGATAAGCCTGCCGCCGTCGATAATGAGCACCTGGTCGCAGACTGCGCTTACCTCGGACAGGATATGGCTGGAAAACAGCACGGTATGCTCCCTGCCCAGCTCGCGGATAAAGTCGCGGATTGCGATGACCTGCCGCGGGTCCAGGCCGATGGTGGGTTCGTCCAGCACGATAAAGGGCGCGGGTGGATCGCCCGCTTCCGCCTTGTAGAGCGCGCGGGCCAGGGCGATTTTCTGCGCTTCGCCGCCGGAGATTTCCACGCCGCTCGCGTCGTAATTGCTGTAGAGCGGGGTATTCAGCCCCCTGGGCATGGTGGAAAGCCGCTCGCCAAAGCCCGCGCGCAGCAGCGCGCTTTCCGCCGCGGCACGGTCGTATTCCACGCTCGCGCCCACATTCTGCCCCAGCGGGAAGGAGAACAGCCGGAAATCCTGGAATACCACGGCGAAGAGCGCCTGATATTCCTCATAGCGGTATTTGCGGATGTCGATGCCGTTGAGCGTGATTGCGCCCTCGGTGGGGTCGTACAGGCGGCAGAGCAGCTTGATCATGGTGGTTTTGCCGCTGCCATTCCGGCCCACCACGGCCATG
>USJY01000104.1 GCA_900555065.1 uncultured Eubacteriales bacterium | reverse complement strand
TTCTGGAGAATGTGCGCATGGGGCGGCCGGACGCCACGCGTGAAGAAGTTCTGAAAGCGCTGGAAAACGCGCAGTGCATGGACATTATCGAAAAAATGCCGCAGGGCGCCGACACGGTAATCGGCGCAAACGGCGTGTACCTTTCCGGCGGTGAACAGCAGCGCATCGCCATTGCCCGCGTCATGCTGAAAAACACACCGATCGTCATTTTGGACGAGGCGTCGGCGTTCGCCGATCCGGATAACGAGTACCGTGTGCAGCAGGCCTTTTCCAGACTGGCGCAGGGGAAGACGGTCATCATGATCGCGCATCGCCTTTTCACCGTGGTAAACGCCGACTGCATCTATGTCCTGAAAGACGGCGAAATTGCGGAAAGCGGCACCAGCCGGGCCCTGATTGACCGGGGTGGAATATTCAGCGAAATGTGGGCGGATTACCAGACTTCCGTGCAGTGGAAAATTGAAAAGGAGGCTTGCGTACAATGATAGCGCGTCTGCAAAAGAAATACGCCCTCTCCCGGCAGGGCGCCATGGATTTGATCAAGGGCTGTGCCGCCTGCGTGTTTCAGAATATCACGTTCATGATCCCGGCCGGCCTGCTGTACATGCTCGTGCGCGATCTGCTCGGCGGCGGCGTAAGCGGCGCCCGAACAGCGTTCTATATCGCCGGTTGCGTCGTCTGCGTGGGCCTTATTCTGCTGTCCACTTGGTTCCAGTATAACGCCACCTATTTCGCAACTTATACGGAAAGCGGTGTCCGCAGAATTACGCTTGCGGAAAAACTGCGCAAAATACCGCTCTCTTTTTTCGGGAAAAAAGACCTTGCGGACCTGACCAGCACCATCATGGCGGACTGCACGTTTCTGGAACAGAGTTTTTCGCATTTTATACCGGAGCTGTTCGGCTCGATTATTTCCACACTGCTGATCTCCATCAGCCTCTTTTTCATTGACTGGCGCATGGCGCTCGCGGCGCTGTGGGTTTTGCCGGTGTCCTTTGCCATCGTCGGGTTCTCCGCGCGGGTGCAGCAGCGGCTCAATCAAAAGGCAATGGATGCAAAAATGGCCTGTGCGGATGGCATCCAGGAGTGCATTGAGACCGTCCGGGACCTCAAGGCAAACAATGCAGAATCGGCGTATCTCCAGGGTCTGGAGGTGAAGATACGGGCCGTGGAGCGCCGCGCCGTCATCAATGAATTCGGCCTTGCGGCTTTTGTGGTTTCCGCCTCGCTTATCCTAAAGCTGGGAATCGCGACGGTTGCGCTCGCTGGCGCCGTCCTGCTTGTCGGTGGCGGGCTGGACGTTCTGACGTTTTTCATGTTCCTGCTGGTGGTTTCGCGACTTTACGACCCGCTGCAGGGCGCGCTGCAGAATCTGGCGGCTGTCATCAGCACCCGTACCAATATCGCGCGCATGAACGAGATTTTAGACCATCCTGTACAGAGCGGCGTAAGCGAACTGAGCAACGACGGCTGCGATATTGAATTCGATCATGTGGGGTTTGCCTACAATACCGGCGAAACGGTGCTGCGCGACGTTTCCTTTACGGCAAGGCAGGGGGAGGTGACCGCCCTGGTCGGTCCGTCGGGCGGGGGGAAAACCACTGCGTCCCGTCTCGCCGCGCGCTTTTGGGACGTGCAGAAGGGACGGATTACCGTGGGCGGTATGGATATTTCCGCCGTGGATCCGGAAACGCTGCTGTCGCTCTATTCCATTGTCTTTCAGGAAGTTACGCTGTTTGACAACAGTATACTGGAAAATATCCGCATCGGCAGGAAGGACGCGACGGACGCGGAAGTCCTTGCCGCGGCCAAACTTGCCAACTGCGACGAATTCGCCGAAAAACTGCCGGACAAGTGGAACAGCCGTATCGGGGAAAACGGCTGCGCGTTGTCCGGCGGCGAGCGGCAGCGCATATCCATCGCCCGCGCTTTTTTGAAAAACGCACCGATTCTCCTGCTGGACGAGGCAACCGCTTCGCTCGACGTGGAGAACGAGACGCTGATCCAAACGGCGCTATCCCGGCTCATTCAGGATAAGACAGTCCTGCTGATCGCCCACCGTATGCGCACAGTGTCGGGCGCGGACAAAATCGTGGTTCTGGACGGCGGCGTCGTCGCAGAACAGGGTTCACCCGACGCGCTTATGCGTGCGGACGGCGTCTATGCGCACATGGTGCGCCTGCAGACTGACAGCCGGAACTGGACCCTGTCGTAAGCCGTCGCCCGGTTGTACGAACAAAGCGCCGCGGGCAAAAGGGCGGCGGGATGCGAATTTTGGGGGAGGGACGACGCGCAGCCGTCCCTCTCTGTTTTCCGAAGAAAACGCGCAGAACCGTCCGTCCCGAAGCTGGAAAACATGGCGTATCCAGGGTTTCCGGCCGCTGTCCCCGCATTTGTGCGGATGGCGGCGCGCGCACGGCGCATACTAATAGCAAATAATACGGATGAGGTGATAAAATGCGCAACCGTCTGAAGGACGCGGCAAGTCCCTACCTTCTGCAGCATGCGGACAATCCGGTGGATTGGTATCCCTGGTGCGCGGAGGCGTTTGAACGCGCTGCAAAAGAGGACAAGCCGGTATTTCTGAGCGTCGGCTACAGTTCCTGCCACTGGTGTCATGTCATGGCGCGCGAGAGCTTTTCAGACGAGGAGATCGCTGCGATTCTCAATGAACATTATATCAGCGTCAAGGTGGACAGGGAGGAACGTCCGGACGTCGACAGCGTGTACATGTCCTTCTGCCAGGCGTTCACCGGCAGCGGCGGCTGGCCTATGAGCGTGTTTATGACGCCGGACCAGCGCCCGTTTTACGCCGGCACCTATTTCCCGCCGCGCGCCCGCTACGGGATGCCGGGCTTCGCCGACCTGCTCCGGACCATTGCGGACCGATGGGCGCACGGCCGGGAGGCGCTGCTGCGCACGGCGGACCAGGCGCTGGCGCTGCTCCGGCGCGGCCAGGATGCCTCCGCTTCTCCCGCCGCGTCCGGTGCGGACCCCGGCGCGGACCTGCCCGGCGAGGCATTTTTGCAGTTTGCACAGACGTATGACGCGCAGTACGGCGGGTTCGGCGCCGCGCCCAAGTTCCCGTCAGCGCACAACCTTCTGTTTTTGCTTGCCTGGGCGCGCTTTGAGCAGACGCCAAAAGCGCTGGAAATGGCGGCGCACACACTGGAGCAGATGCGCCGGGGCGGTATATTCGACCACGTCGGCTACGGCTTCTCGCGCTATTCTACAGACCGAAAATTTCTTGTGCCGCACTTTGAAAAAATGCTCTATGACAACGCGCTTCTGACGCTCGCCTACACCGCGGCCTGGGCCGCGACGGCGAACCCTTTATTTGTGGATACGGCGGAAAAGACCGCGGACTACGTACTGTGGGAGCTGGCTGACCCCGGCGGTGCGTTTTGCTCTGCGCAGGACGCGGACAGCGATGGAGAGGAGGGGAAATTCTACCTGTTCGCCTATGACGAACTGCTGTCCGTCCTTGGCGAACGGACGGGCAGAGAATTCTGCGCCTATTACGGGGTCACCGAACAGGGGAACTTCAATGGTAAAAACATCCTCAACCGGCTGCATGCCGACCCGTCCGCAAACGCGTTCGACGCCTGCCTTCCCAGACTGCGCGCATACCGCCGCGCCCGCACCCGGCTGCATTTGGACGACAAGATTCTGACCGCCTGGAACGGACTTATGATCGCCGCGCTCGCCAACCTGAGCCGCGCTACGGGCCGGGAAACGTATCTTGCCGCCGCCCGCCGCGCGCAGGGCTTTATAGAGGCGAATCTGGCGCAGGACGGCCGTCTGTACGCCAGTTTCCGTGCCGGCGTGCGCAGTGGGGACGGTTATCTGGACGACTATGCGTTTTACGCCGCCGGACTCATCGAACTCTATGCGGCGGACGGGAGGGAAGCGGACCTTGTCCGTGCGCAGCGCGTGTGCGAGGCGGTTCTCGAACGGTTTGGCGACCCGTCCGGCGGTTTCTACCTGAACGGTACGGATGGCGAACGGCTCGTCGTGCGTCCCAAAGAGACCTACGACGGCGCGCTTCCGAGCGGTAACGCCGTTATGGCCTATAACCTTGTCCGCCTTTCGCAGCTCACGGGAGACGCGCGCTGGGAGGAGGCGGCGCGGCGGCAGCTCGACTGGCTGTCGGAAGTCGCGTCGGCCTATCCGTCCGGTCACGCCATGTTCCTGCTCGCCCTGCTTGTGGACCGCAACCCGCCGCCGCGCGTTACCGTCGTGCTCGCCTGCGATGCGGACCGCGCCGCCGTAACGGCCGGTCTTCCTCTGTACGCGGACGTGGCTGTGCTCGACCGTCCCACACAGCAGTACAGGCTTCTCAACGGGCGCACAACGTATTATGTCTGCCGCGGCCGCGTCTGCCTTCCCCCCGCAAATACGCTGGAAGGCGTCTGACCCTGCCGCCCGCGCAACCCGCTGCAAGTCCGCTGCCGCCGTATTCGCCTATGTATGTGCAGCCCTCCGCTCCCGCCTAAGGCGCGTCCTTTCGTCCGAATAGCGTAGCATATATCCTTGACCTTCCGCTCCGCCGCAGGCGCCTTCCCGCTCCGTCGGCGCGGAAAAAAGGCCGGGTCCGCAAATCTGCGGGCCCGGCCCTGTTTTTGCGGGAACAATTCCCGCGCCCGTGGGTCTAACCCTTAAACCGGTATGTCGCTTTGCTTTACGGCTTGATTTTTGCAGCCGGGTCATGTAGAATATGTATGCTGCGTCTAAATTCTGGAAATATTAAAGAGTGGCTGCCAGAATCAAGAGCTCCCGCAGCTTCCGGTATATTTCAGGGAACTGTTCAAGCGGCAGCGGATTTGCTCCCCTGCCGATCTCAATGGTAAAGCCGGGCCGGTCATATTTTTCAATAAACCAGTCCTTAAATCCCCGGCAGGAGGTGAGCCCCTCCACCTTTTCGACGGCATATCCGGATACCTTGGCCAGAATCCGGGCCATTTCCAGCCCGTGTTCGGGTATGCGGCCGTTGTAGTCGCAGTATATCTCTTCACCCTGGCTGTGGAAGGCGTATACGTTGCAAAAATCCTGCTTTTGCACATAATCGCGCAGCGCGGCGGTTTCGGGCTCGGAAAACGGCGCTTTGCCCCCGAACCGGGTCGGGCCGGGTCCATAGATTCCGTTTTGCGGCTCCAAAGCCTTGCCATCCTGAAAGCCGGCGTCAAAGTTGTGGTTGAGGTCAACGCCGTGGTAGTTGCTCTGCCAGCGGGTGAAATCGTCGCTGCCGTCATTGTAGAAGCGCAGGCGCGGCAGGTCCGGGTCGTCGGCGCGCACGCCGTGGATGGAAAGCTCGATCCCGTCGGGGTTGAGCATGGGGACGATATGCAGCCGCCGCCGCGTCATCAGAGTGCGCAGGGAATATCCGGCGAACCTCTTTGCGGAGCGCAGGCAGCCGCCTATATCGGCCAGAAACTGTATCAGAACCGCGCTTGTCACCCATTCCATACCGTGTACGCCGCCGACGAAGAGGACGGGCTGTTCGCCGCTCCCGAGCGTCACGACGGGGATCGCGCGTCCCCTGGCGCTCGACCCGATGTGGGAGACGCGCAGCTGCGGGCTTTTCAGCTGCTGCAGTACCGCCGTCATACGTGCATGGTCCATGGGTTTTTGCAGTATATCGTTCATGTATAACCCTCCTCGGTCCATTCTATGACAGGAGAAGTGAAATTATGGATTTAACTGAAAATCTTTTTGCGTCGGAGCGTGTCTTCAAGGGCCGGCTGCTTGGTCTGAGACGGGAT
>USJY01000103.1 GCA_900555065.1 uncultured Eubacteriales bacterium | reverse complement strand
GATCGATCCGCTGGAAATGTTCATGACGGCCGTGTCTCTTGCCGTCGCCGCCATTCCGGAGGGCCTGCCGGCAATCGTCACCATCGTGCTCGCCATCGGCGTGCAGCGCATGGTCAAGAAAAATGCGATCATACGCAAACTGCCCGCAGTGGAAACGCTGGGCAGCGCCTCCGTTATCTGCTCTGATAAGACCGGTACGCTCACGCAGAACAGAATGACGCTGGTCAAGGCTTTTGACGGCGAACAGATCGTCTCGCTTGACGGTGAAGTATCCGACCGCACCCAGGGGATTATCAAGCTCGCCACCCTCTGCACGGACGGCAAGGTCACAATTGATGCGGATGGCCGGGAAAAGCATATCGGCGACCCGACCGAGACTGCGATTGTCGCCTGCGCCCTGAAGTTCGGCATGGACAAGGACGATCTGGAGCGCGAATGTCCGCGTATCGGCGAACTGCCGTTTGATTCGGACCGCAAGATGATGAGCACCATTCATACCATTGAGGGCCGGACCGTCGTTATCGTAAAGGGCGCGCCCGACATCCTGTTTGAACGCTGTACCTCCGGCAATATGGAGGCTGCCGCCAAGGCCAATGCGGAAATGGGCCGTAGTGCGCTGCGCGTGCTCGCCGTGGCCTATAAATATATCGACGCGCTGCCGCAGGAGTATTCTTCCGCCACCATGGAGAGCGATCTTACCTTCCTCGGCCTTGTCGGCATGATCGACCCGCCCCGTGCGGAGGTCAAGGCCGCGATTGAGGAATGCAAACGCGCCGGCATCCGTACTGTTATGATCACCGGCGACCATGTGATCACGGCCACTGCGATCGCCAAAGAACTCGGAATTCTGGAGGACGAATCGCAGGCCATCTCCGGCAAGGAGCTCGAGCAGCTCAGCGACGAAGACCTCGCTGCGAATATCCGCCACTACTGCGTATATGCGCGCGTAACGCCGACGGATAAAATCCGGATCGTCAAAGCCTGGCAGGCCGCAGGGGAGATCGTCGCTATGACGGGCGACGGCGTCAACGACGCGCCTTCGCTCAAGGCGGCTGACATCGGCTGCGCCATGGGCATCACCGGTACGGACGTGGCGAAGGGCGCTGCGGACATGACGCTGACTGACGATAACTTCGCCACCATTGTCACAGCCGTCAAAGAGGGCCGGGGTATTTTCGATAATATCACCAAAGCCGTACAGTTCCTGCTCTCCTGCAACCTGGGCGAGATCCTGACCGTGTTTGTCGCCATGATCCTTTGGCAGGAAACGCCGCTCATGCCGATCCAGCTGCTGTGGGTCAACCTGGTCACCGATAGCCTGCCCGCGCTCGCGCTTGGCGTAGAGCCGGTTGAACACGACGTCATGAGCCGTAAGCCCCGTGCGAAAAACGAGAGCATGTTCTCCGGCGGCCGCGGCTTTGTAATCGGCGCACAGGGCGTTATCATCGGCCTGCTTACGCTGATCGCCTACTATATCGGTTCGCGCGTGTTTACGCTCGCGGACGGCGGCGTCAACATCCCGCTCGGCGAGACGATGGCTTTTGCCACGCTCGCGCTTTCGCAGCTCGTACACGCGTTCAACGTACGCTCGTCGCATTCGCTGTTCAGCGTTGGTATTACCTCGAACAAGTACATGCTCGGCGCGTTTGCACTCTCTCTGTTGCTCATGCTCTGCGTGCTGCTGCTGCCGTTTATGTACGGCATATTCGAAATCACGGCAATGTCCGCCACCGCGTGGCTGATTGTCGCCGGTCTTGCGCTTGCGCCGCTGGTGATTATGGAGATTGTCAAGGGGATTCAGGCGTTGATCCGCAAACGCTGAAACTGAGTAAGGATTGGCCTGCCTGTACCGGCAGGCCAATTTTGTAAATGAGGGATTCTATGCGGTGTGTGTCATGGAATGTCAATGGGCTTCGCGCCTGTATCAAGAAAGGCTTTGAGGACTTTCTCGAAATCATCAACGCCGATATACTGTGCCTGCAGGAGATTAAATGCACCCGTGCCGATGTGGACCTGGACTTTATCGGCTATCATCAATACTGGAACAGCGCGCAGAAAAAGGGTTATTCCGGCACAGCTCTGTTTACAAAGGCGCAGCCCGTTTCCGTCGCCTATGGGATCGACGCGCTTGACGATGAAGAGGGCCGCGTCATTACGGCGGAATACGCCGATTTTTATATGGTTACCTGCTATTCGCCAAATGCGCGCCCGGAGCTCGCCAGAATTGAATACCGCATGGCGTTTGAGGACTCGTTGCGCGCATATCTGTGCAGGCTGAGCCGCAAGAAACCGGTCGTCCTGTGCGGCGACCTCAACGTGGCCCATGCGGAGATCGACTTAAAAAACCCGGCGCAGAATATAGGCAACCCCGGTTTTTCGTATGAGGAACGCGGTAAATTTACTCAGCTGCTGGAAGCCGGTTTTACCGATACATTCCGTTATCTATATCCGGACGTCGCCGGCGCATATTCCTGGTGGTCGTACCGGGGCGGGGCGCGCGGCAGGAATGCCGGCTGGCGGATTGATTACTTCCTTGTCTCCGACCGGATACGTGACCGGGTTACGGAGAGTTCGATCCTCTCGGAGGTATATGGGAGCGACCATTGCCCGATCTGTCTTGAAATGGACCTTTCGTTGTAAAATAATTGAGATAGATCGGTATCATATAAATATATAAATGTATATGATGAGGTTGCTATGGCCAGGAACAAACGAATTCAAAAGAAAATAGAGGTAAGAAAACAGACTGCGGCGAACCGTGCCAAACAGGAACCGGAAGCGCCGCAGTCGGAACCTTTGCGCGTCCAGAACCTGCCGGAAGATCGCGTTTTGGATACAGAAACCACGCCTCCTTCCGCGCAGAAGGATACGCAGCGCGCGTCCGCAGAACCCGACGCGGAATCTATCGGCCGGTCGGCTGACGAACCAGCCTCGGACAGGACTGTCGCATCTGCCTGCGGTCCGCGCGCCCAGGCAGCCTATGCCGTGTTGAAACGTCTTTATCAAAAGGTGCGGCCCGCGTCCGTATTGCTGTTTTTCATTCTGATGCTGGCCTATGACGAACTGGTGGTCAAACTCGTTTCCTACCGCAGTGAGGCGACGTCGTTTTTCTTCCCGCTGTATTACTCTGTTTTCTACGGCGCTATTTTAGCGCTTCTGTGCAGTTTTTTCAGCCGCCGCGTCAATTTTATCATCGCAAAGGTCCTCTCTTTTGCCGTGTTTTTATTCTACGGTACGCAGCAGGTGTATTTTTATATCTTTAAGACATACGTGACTTTCTACTCCGTCACGGTAGGAACCGGCCAGGTGATGGGAAATTTTGCGGGCCAGATGTTTACCGCAATATTCCGGAATGTTCCGTACTTGCTTTTGCTCCTGATTCCGTTTTTAATTCTGTGTATGTACGGAAAACACATGGACTTTGCGCGAAAGAACTGGAAGCGGGTCCTGCTGCGCGGGGGGATCGCTGTCGTCTCCTTTTTTGCCGGCCTGCTCCTGCTCCTGTGTTTTGGCAAAGAGCCATACACGCCCTATGACCTTTACTATACCCAGGGCCCCGTGGATATGACGATGAACAAGCTCGGGATTATGACGGGCATGCGCCTGGATGTGAAGCGATATATCGTAGGCTATGAAAACGAGCCGGTGGGTGAAATTGACCAGCCTGATATTCCGGAAATCCTGCCGCCGGACGATCCGGAGGAGCCTGAGCCGATTGATACTTCGCCGAATATAATGGCGATTGACTTTGACCGGCTGATACGGGAGGAGCAGGATGAAAACATTGTCAACCTCCACAAGTATTTCCGCAGCGAAATCCCGTCTGACAAAAACGAATATACGGGAATGTTTAAAGACTATAATCTCATTATGATCACAGCCGAAAGCTTTTCATATCTGGCTGTTGATCCGGAGCTTACGCCCACGCTGTACAAGCTTGTAAACAGCGGTTTTGTATTTGAGAATTTTTACAATCCCATATGGGGCGTCAGCACGCTTGACGGCGAATACGTCGCCTGTACCGGCCTCTATCCCAAGCCGGGCGTGTGGAGCTTTTACCGCGCGGGTCTGAACGGAAACAATATGATGTTCTGTATGGGCAATGTTCTCGCCGGGGAGGGCTATG
This sequence comes from uncultured Eubacteriales bacterium, assembly GCA_900555065.1. Classification (GTDB taxonomy): domain Bacteria; phylum Bacillota; class Clostridia; order Oscillospirales; family UMGS1783; genus UMGS1783. Next base: position 1,639 of record USJY01000103.1, on the reverse strand, counting down.
TGACCAAAGCCTATCACGATCATACGTACGACTACTATCACAGGGACGTATCGCATCCCAATATGGGCTATGATTACAAAGGCGTCGGCAATGGACTGGAAATTGCGACGACTTGGCCTGAATCAGATCTGGAGATGATGGAAGTCACCGTTCCGGAATATATCAACGAGCCGAAGTTCCATGTCTATTATCTGACGGTCAGCGGGCACATGAACTACAATTTTGAAGGCAATATGATGGCGCAGAAGAACAGGGACGCTGTGCAGCACCTTGATTTGAGCGAGCCGTCAAAGGCATATCTCGCCTGCAATATAGAGCTTGACAAGGCAATGGAAAATCTTCTTGCCCAGCTCGAAGCGGCTGGGAAACTGGATAATACGGTCATCATGCTCTCGCCGGACCACTATCCTTACGGGCTTGAAAAGCAGTATATTGACGAGCTCGCCGGCCATGTCGTAGAGGAGAACTTTGAGCTTTACAAGAGCAACTTGATTTTGTGGAGCGGTTCTATGGAGCAGCCCGTTTACGTTGATAAGCTCTGTTCGAGCGTGGACATCCTGCCGACGCTGCTGAACCTGTTCGGTGTGGAATATGATTCTCGCCTGCTGATGGGCAGAGATATACTCTCCACATCGCCCGGCATGGTCCTGTTCAGCAATGCAAGCTTTATGACTGAGTACGGCATGTACAACTCTGTGACAGAGGAGTGGATGCCCGCGTCGGACGCCGTCGTAAGCGACGACTATGTAGAGTCCATGAAAAAGGTGACGAACAATAAATTCAAGGTCTCCAGTAAAATCCTGGATTATGATTACTATGCGCACATAAAATGATATGAAAACAATTAAGGAGGCAGCGGTATGAAAGTATTGTTACTCAACGGCAGCCCGCATGAAACCGGCTGTACTTATACGGCGCTTAAAGAGGTGTCGGACGAATTGGAACGCTGCGGCGTGGAGACGGAGATATTCCATATCAAACAGCCGCAGACGGGCTGCATGGGCTGCAAACGGTGCCGGGAGCTGGGCAAATGCATTTTTGAGAAGGACCTGGTCAATACTGTGATTGAAAAGGCCGCGCAGAGCGACGGGTTCATCTTTGGCAGTCCGGTGCACTATGCGTCGGCGTCAGGGAACATCACCTCGTTTTTGGACCGGTGCTTTTATGCGGGCGGCGCAAAATTCGCCTATAAACCCGGTGCATGTGTTGTCAGCTGCCGCCGCGGCGGCGCTTCCGCTTCATTTGATCAGCTGAACAAATATTTTACAATCAGCAATATGCCCGTCGTGTCGTCGCAGTACTGGAACTCTGTGCACGGCAACAGCCCGGAAGAGGTGCGTCAGGATGCAGAAGGCCTGCAGATTATGCGTACGCTGGGCCGCAATATGGCATGGCTGCTCAGGTGTATTGAAGCCGGGCGGGCGGCCGGGATCAATCGTCCCGCGCCGGAACAACGCATATCCACAAATTTTATTCGCTGAAATCATGCGGGGAGGGGGCGACCCCTCCCCGTCGTACAGAGAGAAGGACGTATGATGACCGAAAAGGAAAAAGCGGCAAGAGGTATGCTCTACAACGCCAATTACGATCCCGAGCTCATCCGCGAACGGGACGCCGCCAAAGAGATTTTGTGGGAATA
>USJY01000102.1 GCA_900555065.1 uncultured Eubacteriales bacterium | reverse complement strand
AATATCGTCATAGAAGCCACCGCCCACTGTATGGCAAAAGTGGAAGACGATTTCATGGCGAAAGCGCCGACGAGCTTTGAAGATATTGAACGCTTCCTGCGGGAGATGCCATATCTCACCGCAAAGCTTCACGGCAAAAAATACCGCTTTATGTATCAGGTGTACGCAAGCCCCAAATACCGGGAATACGGAAAGGAATTTTTCAGCGGCGTTAAGATACGCTACCGGAAATATGCCGAACAGCTGTCAGAAAAGCTGGGAATGCCTGCGGACTACATCAAAGGCATGATCTATCTGTTTGTGCGCGCGTGTGTGCATTACGCACTTTTTGAAGACGAGGAATATTTACAGTCACAGCTGTATGCAATCCGCATTTCCCTGCGGGCATTCATAAGGGACGGGAAATTTAAGGAGGAAGTTTTATGAAGAAACGATTTTTAAGCATGATATGCATTCTCGCGCTGTGCCTTGGGCTGCTTCCGGTCTCGGCCTTTGCCGAGCCGGTGGATAACGGTACGGCAGCCGTCAATAGCCCGCAAGCCGAAAATGTGGAACCGCCGGAGGGAACCGTTGTCTGGATTACCGGTGCGGATCACTCGAATATTCCCTATCAGTATACAAAGATGGGGAGCGAAAATGTCCTGCTTCCTGTAGATAAGTCTATTTTTTTTAATGATACAGAAGTGAAAACTGTCTATGCCGGTACTCCTTATGCAGAAAATGGCAAAGAGACCGTTTCCCTTACCGACCAGAGCAATCTCGCCGCCATCGATTGCTGGACGGCTGCGGGGACAGGCTCTACATACGACCCGATCGTGCCATTGGAGTTCAGCTCTCAGCTTGCCAAGGTCAGCTTTGTGATCGATCTTGGCACATATGAAGATGGGTCATCCGTCGAAGTGACCGCACGGAACACCGCAACCGGCTATCAGTGCGGCAGTGATCATCTAAATTCAATCGAGGCCTCCACGATTACCGGTGACATCCATCTCGCGGTAACGAAGCTGGAAGATGGAACATGGCAGGCGGAAGGACTCCTTGTGCCGGGGACCGCTCCCGATATCGCTATAACTTACGGCGGAAAGACAGACACCGTATCCCTTGCATCTGTTTTTACCAATGGTTTTTCCGCAGGCAAGGTCTACTCTGCCCGCCTTGCGCCGGATGCTGCCGATGGGCAGTGGACGCTCAGCAGCCCTGAAGAGGAAGCGCGGGGAACATGGAGCGCCAATTTCTACGACGGAAACTATATCTTTTTTTATTTGTATGAATTGGTACCCAAAACAATATGCGGCGCAAATGTCATTATGGATGAACCTGATTCCTTTGGTCTCACGCCTGAAACCGCCCTTACCGGCAAGGTGACGGTGGGCTTGGATGTGGAAGAAGTGCAGATGAAGGACCTCCTCTTCTCCTCGCCGCTCGGCTTAGAGATGGTATATCAGGAAGGCACCGAAAACACTTTTATGTATAATGGTCTGGACTATTATGTTCTTTTCAAAACTTCCGACGCAACGGAGTGGAGCACCGATCCGATCTCTCTTGCGCCGGGAGAAACAAAGACAGTTCTTTTATATATAAGCGGAGTGTATGAAATATACTACTCCATCGACATCACCCGCCCGGAGCGGCCGCAGATCATCGGCCAGCCGCAGGATACAGCCGTGACCGAAGGGGAAGCCGCCGCCTTTGCCGTGGAAGCTACCGGCGGCAGCCTGACCTATCAGTGGCAGCAAAGCACGGATGGCGGTGTGAGCTGGACAGATATCGACGACGCAAAAGCCGCCGAATATACCACGCCACAAGCGACGATCAGTATGAACGGCTATCAGTACCGCTGCATAGTTACCGGCGATGCAGATAAAGCGACAAGTACGCCTGCTGTCTTGACTGTGCAGCACGATCTGAAAAAAACAGAGGCAAAAGATGCCACATGTACGGCGGACGGAAATATTCCATATTGGTACTGCGAAAGCTGCGGCAAATATTTCAGCGATGAAAATGCGATAGCAGAAATCACACTTACAGAAACAGTTGTTCCTGCCGCCGGGCACGGCGAAACCGAGCTGAAAAATCAGAAAGACGCCACCTGCACTGAAGCGGGCTACACCGGCGACAAGGTGTGCGCCGTGTGCGGGGAAATCCTTGAAAAAGGCGAGACCATTCCGAAACTCGCGCACGATTACAAGGACGGCAAATGCACCGTCTGCGGCGCAGCTGATCCCAATTACAAGCCGACGGAATCAGACAATGGAAATTCTGACTCCTCGGCAACCGACAATAATACCCAGTCACCGCAGACCGGCGACGACAGCAATATCGCCCTTTGGATTGGCCTTATGTTGGTTTCCTGTACCGTTTTGGCCGCGACTGTAATTTACCGCAGAAAGCGTCATTGTGGTACAAGGTAGTATTGAAATTACAGCGCAGAGGAATTCCCTCTGCGCTGTTTTCCGCTCTCAGACGTAGAAAATTAGAGGCTGAAAAAGTCTGATTTCAAGCCGTTTTTAGGATGTAAACTTCGAGGGGCAGGGTATCGATACCTTGCCCCTTGATTTTGCGATTGAAAGTGTTACAAGTTCATTTTCTCAGCTTTACCATTGTTTCGTTCTTATACGAAGATCACTTCTGTATTCACAATTTCCGCCGCCGCTTCACGCAGCGCATTCATCTTTTCGCCTCATTCCATCGGATGTTCAGCTTTGCGCTTTTCGGTCATACCCTCATGCTCTGCCATCTGATTTTCCGCCTTTAGCTGTTCGGTCACGCCTTCACGCTTCGCCATCTGCTCTACCAGCCGAAAAAACAAATTTCCCGCCTGCTTATCAATATCGGCAAGAGCGCCGTTCAGTTTTCCGCTTGTCAGTAGATTGGTATAAGTATCCGTTTATGCTGTCGAATATACCGCAAGCGCCGTTGCCCTCACAACGCCGAGAAACCATGCTTCTTCTTCGGCAGATAAGGTAAGACCCGGCAAAGAATAATCACCTTGCAGAGTATAAGTGCCGCCCATTTGCTAAAATCATGATTTCATTGCAGTTTCCTTCAAATTTAGTTTTAGATATTTCTGCAATATCCCGTACCGATTACTTGTTTTCAATCCCTTCGTTACGGAAAAATTAAAAAGGCGGGGCGCTTTTGTTTTATTGTGTTATACGCGTACTGCGCGCGTACACAGACGGCGGCAGATACAGAAAAGCCCCGTCGCCGGGACCGACTGCCCTGTTCGTATGAGAAGCCCGAAAGCGGTTCTAGTATATATGCGTTTTCAGCGCCGGCCGCGCCGCGGGCAAAATGGCCGGGCCGCGGCGCAATGTCGCAGCCCGGCGTCCGGTGCCGGTGCCGATGCCGTAAGCGCATAGTTTCCGCTGTATAGCGGCAGGTCCCGGTCTTGTTCAGATCTCAAAGTCCACACAGGCGCGCCCTTCGCGCACCGCCCCCATAAAGGCGCTCACCGCCCTGTGGGCGGGATGAACGCGGTATGCCTCCAGCCCGTCCCGGTCGTCAAAATCCGCGGTCAGAACAAAGTCAAAGCTGGTTTCGTCCGTCTTGGCGCAGGCGAAGCGGACGTCCATCGCCCGCAGCGTAGGAACAACGCCGTAAAGCCCCATCAGCTTCTGCTTTGCAAGCTCCATATTTTCCGCCTTTGTGCGGCCGTCTGCCCGGTCTGCAAACCGGAACATAACGATGTGCCGAATCATACGATCGTCTCCTTCCTCCTGGTTTATGCGAGCAATTCGTCCTTTTTCGCCAGAATCGCCTCTACAATCGCACAGGCGGGGCAGTCGCAGTACTTCGCGCCCGCCGCCTTGATTTCCTCTGCATGCGCCGCGATTCCGGCAGCGGTTTCCGCGCCGAAATAGGCCGCGCCCTGCGCAGACCGGGCAAAACCGATCAGGGAGTCTATGGGCATAATATCCTCTTCCAGCTCGGCGATATACGCCTTTGTCTCCGCCTGTTCAGCTTCGGTCCCCACTGCGGCAAGCCAGCGCTGCGCCGCCGCTTTCGTTTCAGCGCTGCACGTCGGCGCGTCGATCAGCGCGCGCGTTTTTTCTACAGTATCCTTCAGAACCTCTTTTTTCATGTGTATACACCGGCCTTTCATTTTACAAAATAATATTTAAATATTTCCCAGTCATAGATAAAATGGTAACAATCAGACTCAACAGATGTTGGACAGGTCGGATTTTTATTCAACTTTACACCGTTATACATGGATCTACTGATTGGCGGGACCGAACAATGCTTCGGCGCGGGCATACTGGTCGAGATAAAAATCCGGGCCGTTTTTGCCGGTACCATCCGCGGTGACAATATAGGTAGGCAGCGTAGGCTGCCATGCGTCTCCCTCAAAGGTCTCGCCCTTTAATATTCGGTCCAGCATTTCCATCCCCACATAGCCCGCCTCATAATACGGTCTTGATACAATCGCGTCTATTTCACCTGCAATAAGCGCATGAAGATTGTCTTCACCTGCAGTGCCAGCTACATAGACGATTCCGGCGTCTTTTGGCGATTGCCCCAGAACAGCCGCCCATTCATCGGGAGTGGCCAGTGGGTTGTAGACAGCTACGATATCGTTGTGATCAACCATGTCGCGGATCGTCGGTGTGTTGTCTATGCCATCACCAACGCGCCTTTCCACAACGGTAAAGCTGCTGTTTTCCTCTATGTATCCCCGGAATGCAGGCTGATAATAGCTGTCTCCATGAAATGCAATGGTTCCGGAAGTGACGCCGTTTTGTGTAAGCCGGTTTACGATATATTCCGCTGCGTCGGAAAGTCTTTTTCCTTCGTCGCAAATCGGGTTTGCGTCAATTGTTCCGCCGGATAGCTCTGAAGCGTTGGGGGCGTTAAGGGCACTGACGTCAAAGTAGGGAATAACGATTTTCACCCCGTCTGCATGTTGATTAGACAAAAATTCTGATACGGTTTCATCTGCGATCCATAAAATAACGCCTCGTGCATTGTTGGCGTCGATTGCCCGCGCCCATTCCTCATACAGTTCGATTATTGCCCCCTCGGGTAAACCGCTGGTCATGGGGGTATATTCCTGTAATTCATACGCTTTTTCAAAAAAACCCAGCCGCAATAGACGAGGGACATAATGATTTATTGCGCCGGAACACACTATCACAACATCCTTAGGGGGTGACGAGTCGGAGGAAGAGACACTGGTTGATGTGATGGATTCAGAAGTATAGTTCCCGCGCGTGCAGGCGGTGAACAGAAGTAAGCATACAAGCGCCAATATACAAAACTTCTTCATCAGTATTCCCCCCTTAGGATAGTTTCACTGCCATATAGTATGTTTTCGATGTAGCCATAGCGTCCCACTGGCCGACTTCGTTCAGGTTCGGGTTGATAAACCCATGGTTCCAGGATTGCTGATTTGCGTATTTTCCGGCCCACTGCCCGGTCGAAAGTTCATAGATAAAGTGGTAGTTACCAGCCGTGATAGTACCACCATCAACACTAAATCTGAAAGCGATCCTGTATTCTCCGTCATATATGGGAGCCGTCCATCCGGTGATTGCTCTGGCGGTTGCGTTGGGATATCCGTTTTGGCGCAAGTGAGATTGTGTATTATATATTATACGGTTTGCGGCTTCCTGATTCTCATCAGACAATCCGGAAAGAGGCGGTTCGTATGTTCCGTTATTATACAGCATGGAGTATCTCCAGCAGTTGGGTAAATTTGTCGAGATGGAGCGATAGCTGTTGGCCTTAGCGGAGACATAGTTGATCTGTATATACGGCGGGCTGGAGGAATTGTTGGTGGAAT
>USJY01000101.1 GCA_900555065.1 uncultured Eubacteriales bacterium | reverse complement strand
AGACGGCGCGCCACGGCACATTTTTTGAGATGTTGGGAAACTTCTCCTTTGGCGATTATTTCAAGAACGAAATCATCCCTTGGTCTTGGGAGTTTGTTACCAAATGGCTGGAAATCCCTGAGGATAAGCTGTATGTCACCATCTATGAGGAGGATGACGAAACAGGCGAAATCTGGCATGAAAAGGTTGGTCTGCATTGCGAAATCGTCCCCGCTGGAGGTGTAGTGGATCAGATCCCCCAGCGCGCCGTAATATTGCGCGATTACTTTTTTCTGATAATCCAGAATGATATCGAACAGCCGGCGTACAAACGGCTCGTCAATAAACAGGCGCGTCAGAAAATCGTCAAAACCGCATAGCCAGCACCCCAGCTCAAACACGCCGTAGACCGGATGTTCCGCACAGATCACATACTCGCCCGCCTGCTTCAGCTCTCGTGCGCAGCGGACATGCGCCGCAATCTCCGCGGGATCAATACTGTCCGCATCCGGCCACTGATACCTGTCCAGGTCGGCGCAGGTCGCGTTTTTGAGCGGGTTTTCCACAATGTCCCAATACATGCCGGTAAATTTGCGTTTAATTCCCCACTCGTCGATATACAAATCGTCCGCCAGAAACCGGAACTGGCTTTCCCGCGGCCGGAAAATCTCACCCACTGAGCGCGTATCGATATCCAGCGCGCGCAGCAGGCGTTCGTCCAGCCTGCGCACCTTGCCGAACAGCAACGGCGCGTCGTCCGGCGCGTCGTAGCCCAGGTACCGAAGCAGCCGTGCCTGCGTCTGCCCCTCCACGCTCGAGAGCGGGCAGCCGCCAAGGTCCATAACGATATCCTTGGGCTGCCGGTGTTCCACGGTATCCTGAAAGTTTTTAATCCTGTCCATACGCATTCCCTCCCGCGCAGGTCCGCGCGATTGTTCCTTTGTTCATTATATCATCCATTTGCCGCAAGTCAACGCATAAACCCGTCCAAAGGGCAAAAACCTGCAAAACTTGCGTTTTGCAGGTTTTTGTGAGCACAGCCGGTCAGAACTTATCCGAAAGCATCAGGTAAGCGAGCGCGATCAGCAGAAGCGTGTCGCTGCACTCGTCCATCAGCAGAATGACAAGAACGGCCAGAATCAGCAGATTGTCCATGCCGACCCGGTCTATAAAGTCGGGACGGCGTAACAGTCCGTTGCGTTTTTGCGGCCGCGGCGCGCACACCTCTTCGGCCGGCGGCATATGCTCCGGAGCCGGCGCGTGCTGCGGCTGCGGATCTGATATGTACTGTGGCGCGGGCGCGCTGTCGGGCCGGGACGGACCGGCCCCGTAGTCCATCGACCGGCGCGCCGTCTCACGGGCGCGGCGAATGGCCTCCTGCTGCATTTTGTAAAGCTCGCCATCGGATTCTATCGCGGCGTACATCTTGTCATCTCCCCCCGGTTCAGAATAGCTTCAGGTCGTCTCCAAACAGTGAAATGACCTGGGTCAAGCGCAGGATTTTGGTCACTGAATCCAGGCTCTCCCTGCGTTTTTCACTGATGAACGGGCGCAGGGCCTTGAGCAGGCGCACTCTGTCGTCCTCCGAGCCGAATTTGCCCAGCGCCTCCATAATCTTCCCGGCGTCCACCCCGCCGGGTGCGCCCTGCCCGGACGGCGGGCCGCCGGCCGCGCCGCCATGCCTTTCCGGCATATCGGACGGCTCCTCTTCCTTTTTATCAGACTTCATAAACCCTGAAAATGTCTTGAGCAGCTCTACGTTCCGATCGTCTTCTAAAAATTCTGTGATTTTAGAAGCCATATCATCCATTATTTATCACCCAGTATCTTCCGGATATTTGCCATTGCTTTCTCGCTTGACAGAATCTGCTGTATCAGCGCCGGATCGTCCAGCACGGTTGAGAATTTATCCAGATCCTCTTTGGATACGAACTTTAAAAGCTGTTTTAATCTGTCTTTGTCCTTCAGCAGGTCGTCGAGTACCGCTGCGTCCCGGCCCAGCGTCTGTTTGGCCTGCGCGGCGGCGCGGTCGAACTTCTCCTGGTTATCCCGCCGGAATTTTTCCAGCATTTCGTCGTCATATTTCATCGTTTTCTCCACCCCTTATCGTACTGACCCCGGCCCGTTCCTTTTATAAATAGTATGTATCGGCCCGCCCCGTTATGATTGGTCGGCCGCTTCGCGCATGACCGGCGCCGCATTACAGTATATGCGCCGGCTGCAAAATCCGTGTAACAGATCGTTTACGAGATAATAATTGACATTTTGCGCCGGTTGCAGTATGCTTATAGAGTATTTTTCCCGTTTGCGGACTGGAGGAAAAAGGAATGAAACGCATCGTCTGCTGGATTCTGATTATCGCGATGCTGCTGTCGCTTATGACAAGCGTCATCATCGCGCTGCTGGCTTAGGAAGACCGCATCCTGTAATGCACTGCATCCTGCGCTTTTCACTGCCCCCCATTTGTTGGACATGATCGGATCATGTCCAACAAATGGGGGGTACTTTACAGGGATGCAGTTTTTCTTTTTTGCCCTATTTTGGGTTGACAAATAGGCCTGGTTCCTGCATAATGTCAGTGTGCGTTATTTTTGAGAATCCGTACGCGAAAACACAGAATATGCTACAGCCTTTATTGAATCGGTTTTTTTGCATTCCGATCATATTTTTAATATTTTTTTCAGCTAAAAATAATGCTATTGATCATCTATTTTGTAGATTTTTTATTTTTTACATGGTATAAACAATATTACATAATATATGCTTTTTTAGGAGGATAAACTTACTATGACCGATGCGGATAATAAAAAATACGCCCTGGCCGAGGGCTGGGTCATTGCGACCGACCCGGACGACCAGGGACGCGCAGACGGGTGGTTCCGGCAGATCCGGGACGAAGCGGTGCCCACCGTCGTGCCTTCCATCATCCAACAGACCTTTCCCGACTATCACGGCGTAGCCTGGTACTGGAACCGCTTTTCACCCCGCCTGAAGAAGACGGGGACGGACCGCGTCATCCTACAGTTTGGCGGCGCGGACTACAAGGCGGACGTATGGCTGGACGGCGAATACCTCGGCGGCTTTGAGGGCGGCGAAACGCCCTTCGCTTTTGACGTGACGGATGTCGCCGCGCTGGAGGGGGAAAACCTTGTCGCCGTGCGCGTGCTCAACCCAACCGACCACGATATTGACGGACTCAACATAACAAACGTCCCCAACCGCAATAAATGCATGAAGCCCTGGGCCGGCAACGGCAACAACATAGGCGGCCTGACTTACCCCGTAGATATGCACGTCGTTCCGAATGTGCATATTACAGACATGTTCGTGCAGAGCGATATACATACCGGACGCATGAGCGTCGACCTGACGCTGGAAAACGCGTCGGGCGCGGACATGTGCGGCACGATCCGCGTCGACGTGGTAGACCACGGCGGGAACGGCGAAAGCGTCGCGTCCAGGCAGTTCAGGGCCGACTTTGTCAGGGGCGGCAACGAATATAAGGCCGAACTGACGGTTGACGACCCCGTGCTGTGGGATATAGACGACCCGCATCTCTACCGCGTCAACGTTTCGGTGGAGACGGACGCGGGTATCCATGGCAAATCGGTGCGGCACGGGTTCCGTGAATTTCTCGTCCGGGACGGGTTCTTCTACCTCAACGGCCGCCGCATCTTCCTCAAAAGCGCCCATACCGGCAACGCCTTCCCCGTCGGCCAGATGATACCGACTTTTGTAAAGCAGACGCGTGAGGATTTCGTGTTTGCCAAAGCATACGGCTTCAACTGCATTCGCAATATCGCCGGCATGCTCCGGCCGGAGCAGCTCGACCTGTGCGACGAGATCGGCCTGCTCATCTACTCCGAATGCTTTGCCGCCTGGCAGCTGGGCGTGGGCAAATACCCCATCGGGGACGAGGAAGCCATGCTGCAGCGCTTTGACAACAGCACAAGCTATATGATCAAGCGCGACCGCAACCATCCCTGCGTCGTCATCTGGGGTCTGCTGAACGAGACGCTGGAGACGAGCGTGTTCTGGCGCGCAGTGCGCTATCTGCCCATCGGCCGCCGGCTCGACCCCTCGCGCCTGTTCCTGCTCAGCAGCGGCAGGTTTGAATCCCGGTTCGAGGTCGGCAGCGTGTCCAACCCCGGCAGCTACGCCTGGGAGAATGTCTGGGGCGACGACGGCATGGATAAACCCGAATACCGCGGCTATGATCCGTACGCGGTATCTATGTCCGCGCCGGGCAGCGGCGATTTCCACGACTACCCCATCGTACCGCATCCGCCCGAGGTCGTCGAGCGCATCCGCAGCTTCGGCAAGGGCACAAAGCCCGTTTTCCTTTCGGAGTACGGAATCGGATCGCTGTTCCATGTCATAGACGAGTGGCGGCAGTTTGAACAGCATCACACCCGCCCTGACCTGGAGGACGGCGCATGGCTTGCCTACCAGGCGAATTCCCTGATCCGCGACTGGAAGCGATTCGGGCTGGAATCGGTTTACCCGTTCCCCGAGCAGATGCTCAATGAGAGCTATCGCCTTTCGGCGCGTTACCGCACCATCGGCTTCAACCTGATCCGTTCCAATCCCAACCTGTGCGGCTTTAACCTGACCGGCCTGCTCGACCATGGATTCAGCGGCGAAGGCCTGTGGAGCTACTGGCGCAGATTCAAGCCGGCGATGTTCGACGCCGTTTCCGACGGCTGGTCGCCCCTGCGCTGGTGCCTGTTCGCAACGCCTACGCACGCCTATTCCGGCCGCCCCTTCCAGGTCGAAGCCGTGCTCGCAACCGAACACGCGCTGCAGCCGGGTAGATATCCCGCCTCCTTCGCCATCGTGGGCGAGCAGGGCCCGGTATGGAGGCAGGACGCCGAGATCGTAATCCCGGAAGATATGCCCTTCGCAGTGCCGGTGCTCAAGGAGGACGTAGTCCTCGACGTACCGACCGGGAAATACTCCCTGATCGCGAACATGAACGCCGGCGGTTCGCCCACCGGTTCCAAACTTGACTTTTACATCACCAACGAGGCGGATTATCCGGCCCTCGACGGGGAGGCGATTGTTTGGGGCCTGAAGGAGGAGACGAATACTTTCCTAATCTCCATGGGACTCAAGTTCACCCCCTTCTCCACCGAGAGCAGGGGCGGGCGCATCCTGGTCGGCAACCCGGAGGACATTGACAATGAGGCCAAGTGGAACCATCTTATGGAGCTGGCCGGGCAGGGCGCGGACGTTTTGTTCCTGAACTCCGACCTGTTCAGCGGCAATGAGGCGCGAAGCGCGAAGCTTCCAATTCCGGGCGGCATGAAAGTCACCTTCATCCGCGACTGGCTGTATCATAAGGAATGCATTGCGACGCACAGCCCCGTATTTGAAGGGCTGAATGGCGCGGGAATTGTGGACTATGACTATTACGATCAGGTCTATCCGCACAACCAGCTCGAGGGCGAAGCGCTGCCGGACGATATCATCTGCCCGTGCTTCTACACCGGCTCGTACCTGTACGACGGCTCTTACGGCGCGTTCCACAACATTGCGGCGTACAACTACGGCGCAGGCAGACTGATTCTCAACACTTTCTATGTCGAAGAGAATCTTGGCGCCAACCCGGCGGCGGACCTGATGCTACTCAACTTTGTGAAATATATGCGCGAATCATAAAGAATCAGGCATGAAAAGCGGCTGCGCAGTGACGGCGGGCGGATCCCGCCCGCCGAAGCGCGGCGGATTTCATGCCTTTTGCTCTTTTCACAGCCGGCAGCGCCGGCCTGAACGGCGCAAATATACAGAAGGAGAATTTGACATGAAACAGACTT
>USJY01000100.1 GCA_900555065.1 uncultured Eubacteriales bacterium | reverse complement strand
CGACTATTTCCTGCGCGAGGAACTCGCCGTGGAAAACGCCGTGCCGACTGCTGAGGGAACGATCCAGATTATGATGGAAGAACTGCCGATTACCATCCAACGCAGCAAGTGCCTGATTACCGGCTATGGCAGAATTGGAAAAATTCTCGCGCAGCGCCTTGCAGCCCTCGGCGCAGACGTAGCTGTCGCCGCCCGCAGCGTAGAGTCGCTTGCCTGGATCAAGGCGAACGGATATAAACCGCTGCAGATTCTACGGCGAGAAAATCTGGTCGGACGCTATGACGCCATTATCAATACCATCCCCACCCTGCTGTTTGACGCGCATGTCCTCGAACAGATTCCGGCGAATACGCTGCTGATCGACCTTGCCTCCAAACCGGGCGGGATTGATTTCAACGCAGCCGCGATGCTGAATCTGAAGGTAATTTGGGCCCTTTCCCTGCCCGGGAAGGTCGCGCCTGTAACCTCCGGCGAAATCATCAAAACCGCCATATTCAATATAATAAACGAGGAGGAATGAGGATGAGCGATAAAAGAACCGCCGGGTTTGCTCTGTGCGGTTCGTTTTGCACATTCAAAGCAGTAATACCGCAGGTCCAGCGTTTGCTGGACGCAGGTTTTGATATATGGCCGATTATGTCTGAAACAGCTTATACGACCGACACCCGCTTCGGCACGGCGAAAGAGTTTGTAGCAGCTTTGGAAAGCATGACTGGCCGCCCGGTAATCCATACCATAAAAGACGCGGAACCCATCGGCCCGAAAAAGCTGCTGGACGTTATTGTCGTAGCCCCCTGCACCGGCAATACGCTGGGAAAGCTGGCCTGCGGCATCACGGATACCAGCGTCACCATGGCTGTGAAAGCCCATCTGCGCAACAGACGGCCTGTCGTACTCGCGCTTTCTACAAACGACGGGCTGGCTGCCAGCAGCAGAAATATCGGAACACTGCTCAATACCAAGAACATATATTTTGTCCCTTACAGCCAGGACGATCCCGCCGGAAAGCCTACTTCACTTGTGGCGAATATGGATAAGATCCTGCAGACGACTACTGCGGCACTCAAAGGTGTGCAATTACAACCGATTATCGAATAATAGGCCGGCGCCGCAGTTTTCTGCGGCGCCGTCTTTTGGGTGACGGCTTTGCCCCGTGGCGGGATCCCATAATTTTGCCGGTGGTTATGACTGAGTTGGCTATTGATTCTACGGCGCAATTTTGTTACAATAGTAATATTATTGCGTAGGAGACAAAACCATGCCGATTAAGATTCCAGACAAACTGCCCGCAAGGGAGATCCTTGAAAATGAAAATATATTTGTAATGACGGAACAGCGCGCAACGACGCAGGACATCCGCCCGCTGAAAATTGCCATTCTGAACCTGATGCCCACTAAAATTGAAACCGAAACGCAGCTTCTGCGCCTGCTGGGCAATTCCCCCCTGCAGGTGGAGCCGGAATTTCTGCAGACTGGGAGCTATCGGGCAAAACACACTGCAATCGAGCACCTGATGAGCTTTTACAGGACGTTTGACGATGTCAAGGACCTGCGGTTCGACGGGCTGATCATTACAGGCGCGCCGGTGGAAATGATGGCTTTTGAGGATGTGGATTACTGGGACGAGCTGTGCAGAATTTTTCGCTGGTCAAGAACAAACGTATTTTCCACCTTCCACATCTGCTGGGGCGCGCAGGCGGGCTTGTACTACCACTACGGCGTTCCCAAATACACTGTGCCGGAAAAGGTGTTCGGCGTATTTGAGCACACCATTCACAAGCCGAAACATATGCTGCTGCGCGGGTTTGACGAATATTTCTACGCGCCGCATTCGCGCCACACGGAGACGCGGATGGAGGATGTACGGAACGTAAGCCAGCTGGAAATTCTCGCCTCCTCGGCAAAGGCCGGGCTGTATATTGCCGCGGCGTACGGAGGCCGGCAGGTATTTGTCACCGGCCATTCCGAATACGATAAGGACACGCTTGCGAAGGAGTATTTCCGGGATCTGGACAAGGGGCTGCAGATTAAAATTCCAGAACACTATTTTATAGACGACGATCCCAGCAAAGGGCCTGTACAGGCTTGGAAAGCGCATGCGAACCTGCTCTATGTGAACTGGCTCAATTATGTGTATCAGACGACTCCTTACGATCTCGGTCAGCTCGAGGCGCTGCCCGAATCATATTTTATAAACAGGTGAATTGATATGATTGCTGAAACACGTGAACTCTACGAACAGCACAGGGGGAAATTCTCCTTCTTAGAAAAAAGGCGCAACCGCATTCCCTATCCAAGGGGGCTTGCGGAAGACCACCCTCTGCTCGTTGCCGCACGGGACCAAAAACTGCTCTATGACGAGGGGCGGATCGTCTATGCCTGCGTTGTAGACGCGCATAAAAGTATATATGAAAAAGGAAACGACGTATGCGAAGCCACCGTCGTTTTCAGTGAAGACGAAGTATTTGACGAGTTTCCAAATCTGCTCGCTGAAGTGGCGATCCGTGTCGCCCGCCTACAGGATGCGAATCAGGCAGATCTGCCGGAGGAACACAAAGCGGTGCTCCGCGAGCTGACCGGCCGATCTTCCCGCAGACAGAACATGCTCCTGCCAAAGGATTTGAGTTATCAGAAAGACGCGTATATGACGACTGTATACATCTATCGGCCGCATCTGCCCCGCCCTCTGTTGCTCCGCGGTTTTTTTCCAATGCTCGTCCTGCCAGAGAAGACGACTGCGTCCATCATCCTGCCAGCAGCTTACTGGTCGGAAGAAATGCGCACAGAGTGGCTGAGCGAATACTGAAAACGATTGAATATACGGAGAATCGCTGCAAATAAAAACCAGGGAGCGCCTGCTCCCTGGTTTTTGATTCGTTATTTTATACCGATATCCCGACGGTAATGCGCGTCCTGGAATGAGATGAGGGACACGGCCGCATAGGCTTTCTCGATCGCGCAGTCGAGGTTTTTTGCCACCGCCGTCACGCCCAGCACGCGGCCGCCGGCCGTATGCAGCGTCCCGTCCTCCGCCTTTTTCGTCCCCGCGTGGTAGACAAACACGTCTTCAGAACCGGTAAAGGCGTTTAAACCGCCGATCGGGTATCCGGTCTGATATTTTTCCGGATAGCCGCCGCTTGCCATGACGACACAGACCGCCGCATTGTCGTACCACAGAACCTCGGTCTGATCGAGCGTACCGTCGATACAGGCGAGGAAAATTTCCAAAAGATCCGATTTTAGACGCGGCAGCACCACCTGCGTCTCCGGATCGCCAAAACGCGCGTTATACTCCAGTACTTTCGGCCCGTCCTCCGTCAGCATCAGGCCAAAATAGAGCACGCCTTTAAAGGGCCGCCCCTCCTGCCGCATCGCCTCCACAGTGGGGATAAAAATCGTATCCATACACTGCGCGGCGAGCTGCGGTGTATACACACGGCTGGGAGAAAACGTACCCATACCGCCGGTATTCAGCCCTCGGTCGCCGTCAAAGGCGCGTTTGTGATCCTGCGCGGAGACCATGGGCACGACTGTTTTCCCATCGCAGAACGCGAGCACGGAGACCTCAGGACCGCGCATGAACTCTTCTATCACTATACGGCTGCCGGATTTCCCGAACCGGCTTTCCAGCAGCATGGACTTTGCCGCATCCAGCGCCTGCTCCTGCGTTTCGCAGATCAGCACCCCTTTTCCGAGCGCCAAGCCGTCTGCCTTGACAACCATGGGCGCGGCATGGGTCTCAATATACGCCTTTGCCGCTTCATAATCCTCGAATACGGCGTAGTCCGCCGTCGGTATGTTGTACTTGCGCATCAAATTTTTGGCAAAGGCTTTGCTGCTTTCGATTTCCGCCGCCGCTTTTGTCGGCCCAAACGCCTTAATTCCATGCATCTGCAACTGATCCACCATACCCATGGCGAGCGGATCGTCCGGGGCGACGACCACAAGATTGATCTTATTCTCTATGGCAAAGTCGACGACCCCATGTATATCGGTCGCTTTTATATCGACGCAGACTGCGTTCTGCGCGATTCCGCCGTTGCCGGGCGCGCAGTACAGCGCGCCGATCTCTCTGCTCTCGGACAGTTTTTTTACGATGGCATGCTCCCTTCCCCCGCCGCCAATCACCAGTACGTTCATCTTATCGTGCTCCTTATGGATTAATGGTGGAACAGGCGCAGGCCTGTGAACGCCATGACCATTCCGTACTTGTCGCAGGTGTCGATGACATGATCATCGCGGATAGAGCCGCCCGGCTGCGCAATATATGCGACACCGCTGCGTTTTGCACGCTCGATATTGTCGCCAAACGGGAAGAAGGCGTCCGAGCCGAGGGACACGCCCTGCATGGTGCGAAGCCACTCTTTTTTCTCCGCCTGGGTCAGTTCCGCCGGCTTCTCGGTAAAGAACTGCTCCCATGCGCCGTCCGCCAGCACATCCATAAAATCCTCGGACAGATACACGTCTATCGTATTGTCGCGGTCGGGGCGGCGGATATCCGCCTTAAACGGCAGGCTGAGGACCTTCGGATGCTGGCGCAGATACCAGATATCCGCCTTATTCCCCGCAAGACGCGTGCAGTGGATGCGAGACTGCTGACCCGCGCCCACTCCGATCGCCTGGCCGCCCGCAGCGTAGCAGACGGAGTTGGACTGGGTGTATTTCAGTGTGATCAGGGCGATGACAAGGTCGCGCGCAGCATCCTGCGGCAGGTCCTTATTTTTGGTAACGATCTCGCCCAGAAAAGCATTGTCGATTTTTAGGTTGTTGCGGCCCTGTTCAAACGTTACGCCGAACACGTCCTTGAGTTCTATTTCCGCGGGAATATAGTCCGGATCTATCTGCACGACGTTATAACCGCCCTTGCGTTTTTTCAACAGGATCTCCATCGCTTCATCGGTATAACCCGGCGCGATCACGCCGTCAGAGACTTCGCGGGCGAGAATGGCGGCCGTGGCCTTATCGCACACGTCAGACAGGGCCGCCCAGTCGCCGTATGAGGACATGCGGTCCGCGCCGCGGGCACGGGCATACGCCGTTGCGATGGGGGTCAACTCCATATCGTCTACAAAATAGATTTTTTTCAGCGTATCGCTAAGAGGTACGGCGACTGCGGCGCCGGCAGGGCTCACGTGCTTAAACGAAGCTGCGGCGGGCAGGCCGGTCGCTTCCTTGAGCTCTTTGACGAGCTGCCAGCTGTTAAACGCGTCAAGGAAGTTGATATAGCCGGGTTTGCCGTTGAGTACCTGAATGGGCAAATCAGAGCCGTCTTTCATAAATATTCTCGAGGGCTTTTGGTTGGGGTTACACCCGTATTTCAAAGATAATTCGTTTGCCATATCCATTCCTCCCATTATTGATTTTTATTCATGATCCGGCTCTCGACGCCGCCGCTGGCAACGTCGATATACCGGACGAAAAGGGATACCTTGTTTTCTTCGTTCAGGCTCGACCAGAGCAGGTCCGTAAATGCGTCAATGTCGTCCGGGATCGCAACCGTCTTCGGCTCGCCCGTGAAACTTGGCAGCGGGTCGCCGTCGCCGCTGTACGTATGGATCATGTGCCCCTGGCCGGCAACCGGCTCCAGATAGGTAAAGGTATAACGACGGCAGCTTTGCGGATCGCCGTCCGCGCTTTTCAAAATGGACAGTTCATAGGACATGCCAGCCGCCGCACGGCGCACGATCCCCGAAATGCGGGGGGTATAATTCGGCGCGTCCGGCTCAAAGGTACGGGTCTCCAGAGCTGCGGAAAATGAACCGCCCTTTGCCAGGAAATCATAGATCGTATCGGTCTGATCGCCGTTGGTGACGATGGTCTGATCGCCAAGTAC
>USJY01000099.1 GCA_900555065.1 uncultured Eubacteriales bacterium | reverse complement strand
GAACCGGTGACAGATCCCGAGCAGATCCCGATCAGCATTTTCATGCCGATGTATCCCGGCGGCCAGGTTTATGCCGGCCTCGCCTATTATGAGGATCCGGCGGTCATGCTCAAATACCAGGAGGACGGGCACTTCTGGCATTTGTCCAACGTTGAAGACGATACCATCCCGTATTTTATGCCCTGGTTCGGCACGGGCGTGCTCGCATCCGCTTTCGGCTGCGCCGTGCGGATGCCGACGGAGGACACGCTGGAGTTTGAGCCCGCCTGCGTGACCCACTGTCTGGAGAGCCCGAAGGACGTGGCGCATTTAAAAATGCCCGACCCGTATAAAGACGGGCTCATGCCGACGGTGCTGAAATTTATCGATTACGCCGTTGCGCACAGCGACTTGCCCGTGGGCCTGACGGATATGAACAGCGTGCTGAGCACAGTGCTGCAGATGACCGGGTACGAGAACTTTTTCCTCTGGTGCTATGACGATCCGGCCGCCATGCACGAGCTTGTCGCCATGGTGACAGAGGCGTTTATCCAATGGACAAAAGTGCAGAAAGAACACATCGGCGAGCCCCTGAACGCCTCGAACGGGCTGCAGGGAGTCTGGGGGCCGGAGGGCGTCGGCGTGTGGCAGTCGGACGACGATATCGTCGCCATGTCGCCCGCACTGTACTCCGAGTTCATCGTCCCGCACTATTCCAGAATATACAAGACGTTTGGCGGCGGCAGCCTCCACTGGTGCGGCGCCGCGCCCAACCAGTCCCGGTGCCTGCTGGATATAGAAGGCCTCACGGTCTGGAACAACTCGACCATGCGCAACTTCGACGCGTTCAGCAAAACGGCGCGCAACCTGTACGGCAAGCTCGCCATTCAGATCCAGGACGGCAACGACACCGACCAGGAAGAATTCATGAAGAACCTGTTCGGCGCGCTGCCCGGGCTTGACGGGCTGATGTTCGCAGGCCTGATCGGCGATTCGAAGGACCCTGAACGCAGGGATATACGCGACTTTGCGCGCAATAACGTGCGGATAATACGTGAAGTCGCGGCCATGAAGCTTCGCGGTGAATTGAAGGAATATGAGGAGAAGTGGTCGGAATGAACCGCGAACAGACGCTGCCTACGGCGCGTGAATTTCGGCGCGCAAAAGAGTATTTTGAAACGCATATTGAACATGCGTCCAATCCGAATTTTGATTTTTCGCACGGCGGGCAGGCGCTGTCAGGCCCCGCCGCTGTGACCGAACTGGAGTCGGACGCGAGAAGGCGGACGATTGAGAAGCGCTGGACCGCCGGCGGCGTCGAAGTCCGGCAGGTGGCGACGCTCTACCGCGACCTGCCTGTTGTCGAGTGGACGGTCTATGTCAAGAACATATCCGATACGGCGAGCCAGCGGGTGCGCCTGAGCGCCCTCAATGACCGGTTTGCCGCTTCGAACGTCGTCGTCCACGCCCAAAAGGGCAGCTACTGCGCGGCGGACGATTTTCGCCCCATCGACCTGTTCATGCGACCGGGCGACCGGGCCGACCTGTCTCCCATCGGCGGCCGTTCCAGTAATATGACATGGCCCTACTTCTGTATTGAGACGGGCACGGACGGACTCGATCTCGCCGTGGGCTGGCCGGCGCAATGGAAGGCCGTGTTCGCATGTACGGACGACAGTCTGCATATCCAGTGCGGCCAGCAGACGCTGGACACTACGCTCTACGGCCGGGACAGCGGCGTCGCCGGCATGGACCGGACGGGCGAGCAAATCCGCTCCCCGCGCATCGTCCTGCTGTTTTGGGACAGGGGCGGCCTGCGCGCGTCGGACGCGTGTATACGCGCGCGCAACCTGTTCCGCCGCTACATGCTCAGCTACAACATGCCGCGCGGGAAGGACGGGAACCCGCCCGTCAAAAACCTTGCGGCCTGTTCGTCGCACCAGTTCCGCGAGATGCTGGAGGCGAATACGGAGAACCAGAAACAGTTTATCGACGGCTATGTCGACCACGCCCTCGGCCTTGACTACTGGTGGATGGACGCGGGCTGGTATCCCTGCGACGGCGACTGGTACCACACCGGCACCTGGAAATACGACAAGCGCCGTTTCCCAAACGGCATACGGGAAATCTCCGACTACGGCCGTTCCCGCGGCGTGGGCACCATACTCTGGCACGAGCCGGAACGGGTGTACGAGGGTTCGGAGATCTACGAAAACCATAGGGACTGGCTCTTCTTTCCCATCTCCGAAAACCCCAAAGGCTATCACTGTAACAGCAAGTGCGCGCTGTTCAACCTCGGCGACGAGTCGGCCTGCGCCTGGATGACCGATCTCATCAACCGGAGCATCGATGAAAACGGCGTGGATTTTTACCGCCAGGACTTCAATACGGACCCTCTGGCCTATATTGAGAACCACGAGACGGAAGGCCGGCGCGGCGCAAACGAAAACCACTACGCATCGGGCCTGCTTCGCTTCTGGGACGGCCTGCAGGAAAAGCATCCGGGTATGCTGATGGACGCGTGCGCGTCGGGCGGCCGGCGCAATGACGTCGACGTGATGAAACGCATGGTCCCGCTCATCCGCAGCGACAGGCTGTTCGTACCAGACGAACAGCAGGCGCAGTTCGTGGGCTTTTCGCAGTGGATCCCGTTCAACGGCACCGGGCTGCTGTTCGGGGATTCGAATATCATGATCGAGGGCGTGACGTGGAAGAAAGAGGAGATGCGCTACGACCTTGACCTGTATATGATCCGCAGCATGTACAGCCCGCACATGACCTGTTGTCTCGACGTGCGTAAGACCGACTTCCCGTGGGATGATTTGCGCGCGATTCTCGACGAGTGGCGCGCAATCGTACCGTACTACCAGGGCGATTTGTACCCCTTCACCGAGTTTTCGCTGGCGGACGATTGCTGGGCCGCCTGGCAGTTCGACCGGCCCGACCTGAGCGGGGGCGTTGTGCAGGCCTTCCGGCGCGCGCAGGATAAAACGCCGTCGCGCACTTTCCGCCTGCACGGCCTGGAAAAGTCGCTGTGCTACGCCGTGTACAACTTCGACACAAAGCGGAAAGTAAGCCGCTCCGGCGCGGAGCTGATGGAGCAGGGTATATCTGTCACCCTGCCCGCGCGCGGTTCCACCGTTATAACGTACAAAAGAGTCTAACGTGCTGTAAATCTTGCAAGGGCGCCCCGCGGGCGCCCTTTTTCACTTGTGCGCCACCCGGCGTGCAAACAACCGTTTCCTGTGTTACGGTTCCCGTGCCGTCGATGCCGTTTCACGCTGTATCCTGCCGGACAGCCGTCCACCATACAGTGTCCCGCAATGCGGCGCATTCTCTCGCCCGCAGCATTCTCTGTCATCGCGCGTTCAATAAAATAACCACGTCCGGCTTCCGTATACCGTTGCGTGCGCACGCAAATAGGGGACGCTGCTAAAGCAGCGTCCCCCGGACGGCAATTCGCGCTTACAGGAACAGCAGCAGGCTGACGGCCATAACCGCCATGCCGCTCGTCAGCCCGTAGATGGACAGGTGATGCTCGCCGTACTCCCGCGCAGAAGGCAGCAGTTCGTCGAGGGATATGAACACCATAATGCCCGCGACGGCGGCAAACACAATGCCGAACAGCACGTCGTTGAGGAAAGGCCGCAGCACAAGATATCCGACGAGCGCCCCCAGCGGTTCTGACAGTCCGGACAGGAACGAGTAGAGAAACGCCCGCTTCCGGTTCCCCGTCGCGTAATAGATCGGGATGGAAACGGCGATCCCTTCCGGAATGTTGTGTATGGCGATCGCAACCGCCACCGGCACCGCGATAGACGGCTGCTGCAATGCCGAAATAAAGGTTGCCATCCCCTCTGGGAAGTTGTGGACAGCGATGGCGAGGGCGGTAAACACGCCCACCCGCATCAGCTTGTGCTTGCCGTGCGCGGGCCCGTCTCCATCCGGTTCAGCCCCCGGCGGCTTGATCTCGTGCGGGTTTTCATAGCTTGGAATCAGCTTGTCAATCAGCGCGATGAGCAGCATGCCCCCGAAAAACGCGCCGACGGCAGCCCATGACCCGGGCTTCAGGCCCAGCGCGCCGGTAAGAGAGTCCTGCGCTTCGGCAAAGATCTCCACCATGGAGACATAGACCATGACCCCGGCGGAAAAGCCGAGACAAAAGGATAGGAACTTGTAGTTTGTCCGTTTTGCGAACAGGGCGAGCGCGCTTCCGCTGCCTGTTGCAAGCCCTGCGAACAGGGTCAGCGCGAACGCATATAATATGTGATTCATATAGGCAAATCCCCAATCGGCCCTCAGGGGCCGTTCATTTTTTTGCGGCGGTCAGACGCGTTCCTCCGCATTCTCCTGCAAACGGCGCGCGCCTTATCAGCCGTCCGGCGCGGACGCTCCCCGCAGCGTCTCGAACAGAATCTCGTAAAACCGCTCCCGCGCCACAGTTCTGGCAATCTCCACATTTCCGTCCGGATCGGCGGCAAACGCGGTCGCGCCCATACTGCCTTCCAGCTCTGTTTCCACCCGGACCCGCCCTCTTTCAAAGCTGCATATGTCCGGGTGAAAAACAGCGACGGCGGCCAGCGGATCGTGTAAGGTCAGCGTCCCCGCGCTTTCCAGCCATGCGCCGCCAAAGTCGAATACAGCGCGCATAAGCCGGCTGTCCGCCGGCAGAATCCTGCCGGCCTGCGCCGCGTCTACCGTGAGCGTGTCCGTAACCTCCAGCGGAATGGCCCTGTGCACCGCCACCTCCGCCTGAAATACGTTGTGAGAAGCGAGCGGATCGGCCCATGCGTTCCAGTTGTAATACGGCGCGGGCAGCGCCTTTGCGCCGAAATATCCGTTCATAACATACAGGCCTTTCAACAGCGCCGGCGCGTCGGGATACGCGCTGAACAGCGTCGCAATATTTGTCATGTTTCCAATGCCGATCAAAGTAACGGCGTGCGGGTTTTCCCGGATGATTCGGTATAAAAACGCCGGCGCATCCGCTTTTTCAAAAGCGCTGTGCGGCCAGCGTTTTAGCGCGCGGGCGCCGTCCGGCGTGGGATATACCGGGACCGGCTGCAGCGTTGTGTCCAGCCCCGCGGCGATCGGAATGTCCCTGCCCGCGCTCCTGCAGATCGCGTCGGCTATTTCCGCCCGCCTTTGCGGCTGGCCGCAAACGGTCGTTATTCCCAGAAGTTCGCACTGCGGCTCCCGCAGCAAATAGGCGAGGCAGACCGCGTCGTCAATGTCCCCGCCAATATCCGTGTCAAGCAGAATTTTTTCCATGCCTGTTCCATATCCTCTGTCCGTAGCGTAAATTTCTGTCCGCCTCAAAAGACCGCGCAGGCCGCCGCGGCCTGACGCCGGTTTTCACATGCTTTTTATTGTACTCCCGTTCGGCGTTTTTCGTCAAGGGCGTGCGGAAAGATTTCTGTATATTTCCAACGGTTGTATGCTGTTACAGGTACCATGACCTGCCGCAGTTTTGGCAGATCGCCATAACGCGGGTTTTCGTTTTCGTCCGGCTGCTGCGCACGGCGGGGATAATGAGAATCAGCCCGCAGGTGCATATGGCAAGTAGAATCCACAAAAACCAGCTGCAGCAGCTCCTGTACTTCGTTTTTTCTGTCGTAACGGCCTGCGCGGTTACCGCTTCGCTTCCGCACCGTGGGCAAACCATACGCTCACATCCTTTCGTATCCTACTATACCACATCGTGCTGCGCTTTGCAATTTCGCTGGCGAAGCCACGGCGTGCACGCAGCGCATAATACAAGGGCAGACAGCCGTCCCGTGCTATGCCGCCCGCAGCTTGAGAAATACGCTGGACGTACGGGAACGGTTCGCCGTATTGCGACGCTTTGCCGTTGTTTCCTGAGCAGTTAAAAGATAGGGCGGGTTATTGTTTTTCGCCAAGCCGTGCCGCCGCCCCCGCCCGTGCCG